>NZ_JACJFH010000069.1:0-27204 GCF_014164495.1 Pseudoalteromonas sp. SG41-5
GCCCGTAGCCCGTAGCCCGTAGCCCGTAGCCCGTAGCCCGTAGCTTATTTCAACCTAATAGCCTTAGCTTCAATATCAATTAAGCCTTGCTTAAACAAACCGCCAATGGCTTTTTTATAATTTGCTTTACTGGTTGAGAAAACTTTTTTAATTGTCTCAGGATCCGATTTATCACCTAAAGCAATAACACCGCCTTCGGATTTTAATCTATCCATTATTTTCTCACCCAAGTCACTTACTTTAGCCATACCTGGTTTTTCAAGAATAACGTCAATTTTTCCGTCTTCACGTACTTTTTGAATAAATCCAGTTAAGCGTTGGCCAACAAACATGTTTTTAAACACCATGTTGTAAAATATAACGCCGTAATGTGCTTCTTCTATTAATACTTTATAGCCAATATCGGTTTTGCCAGCGACAATTAACTGTACTTCTTGCAGCGGGGCGTACTCAGGCTCCGTTTTATTGATAAAACGATTAAAGTTATTTGATGCACAAATACGGCCACTGGCGTTATCTAAATACAAACGTACTAAATAAGAATAGCCTTCTTGCATTCTTGGCTTTTGTTCGTTGAACGGTGCCAGTACATCTTTATCAAGCCCCCAATCTAAAAAAGCGCCAATGCTGTTGATTTCTTTAACACGAAGTAGGGCGTATTCACCTACTTGAGCTAACGGCTTTTTAGTTGTTGCAGTGGCGAGATTAGCATTATCTAAAAAGATAAATACGCTGACACTGTCGCCAGCTTCTAGCTCATGTTTAATTTCACTGCTTGGTAAAAAAACTTCACCCAGATCATGACCATCAAGGTACGCGCCTTCGTTACTTACTTCGTTAACGAATAGGGTTTGGGTGGTTCCAAGGTAACTCATAATTATTCCTGTTCTGGCTTTTTACGACGGCGCATTGGTGCATCACCATCAATATTAAGAGGGGCTTTGATTGGCGCTTGTGGCTTTTTAGGTTTTGCTTTGCGTTTAGTCACAGCTTTTACTTTAGGCTTTACATTTTCTTGTGCTTTAGCCCATGTTGCATCAGGTTTTGGTTCTCGTAAACCTTTAAACTTACCTTTTAACCCTGCAACGGTATGAAACTCAAGTTCATCATTTAAGAATGATTTAATTGCTTTATAGCTTAACCAATCTTTAGGACCGACCAGTGAAATAGCGGTGCCTTTAAAGCCAGCTCGACCAGTTCTACCAATACGATGCACATACTCTTCAGCGTGTTTAGGTAAATCAAAATTGATTACATGAGTTACGCTCAGTAAATCAAGACCACGAGAGGCAACATCGGTGGTTATTAAAATTTTAAAGTTTTCACGGCTAAAGCCGTCCATGATATCTAAACGTTTATTTTGGGCTAAATCACCTGCTAATGCTTGGGCTTTAAAACCTTTAGCATTAAGTGATTCGCTTAAACGGCTGGTATCTGTACGAGTCGCTGTAAATATAATGCATTGCCCGACCTCGTCTTGCTTTAAAAAATGCTCAAGCAGCGCTTCTTTATGATCAAGGTGATCTGCTAAATATAAGCTTTGTTTAATATCTGAATGTTGTTCGTTAGCCGCACTAAGGGTAATTTGTTTTGGCTTTTTCAGTAAATTACGTGATAACGCATCGACTTGTGCATGATCCAGTGTCGCTGAAAACAATAATGTTTGGCGCAGGCGATGATCTGCTTGTTCGTTGATCATCTTTAACTGTGCAGTAAAACCTAAATCTAAAATACGGTCAGCTTCATCAAAAATAAGTAACTCAAGGCCACTTAGTTGTAATGAACGCTGAGTTAAGTGATCGGCTAAACGACCCGGTGTAGCAATAACAAATTGCGGGTCGTTACGCAGTGCTTTAATTTGATCATTAAAGTTCTCACCGCCTAATATTTTCACCGCTTTAATATTAGTACCTGCAATTAGCAGGCGCAGTTGGGTAAATACTTGGGTCGCCAGTTCACGAGTAGGCGCCACAATAAGCACACGAGGATCACGTTTACTGAGCGCCTTTTGTTTCATAACCCGTTGAACAGCAGGTAATAAAAATGCCAAGGTTTTGCCCGACCCAGTTTTAGACTGGGCGAAAATGTCATGGCCTGCCAGTGCGGTGGGCACTGCATGGGCCTGAATATCAGTGGGCTGGGTGATCCCTTGATGCGCTAATTGTGTTTCAAGGCGAGTATCAATCCCAAGATCAGTAAAATGCAAAGTGTGTTTCTCCAAAATGAGCAATTTGTTTGGGTATAAATAATTTCGCTATTATAGCGCAGTCCCGAGTGCGGCTAACAGTAAAAAGCCAATTATCACTGCTTTTTTTGCATTTAATTAGAAAAAGCGTAAAATACGCGCCCTCAATATGTATTATGCGCCGGATTTACGATTCGGTTACCGCCAATAACGGCTAAAGCAAAATAGGAATCACCATGACTGCTGTCCATAAAGACAATGTAACCAGCGAGCACTTTGTTGTATGTGCACTTTATAAGTTTGTTTCTTTACCTGAATACGAAGCCCTACGCCAACCATTGTTAGATGTGATGGAAGCCAATGAAGTACGTGGTACTTTACTAATTGCCGCAGAAGGTATCAACGGCACAGTTTCTGCCAAGCGTGAAGGCATTGACAACCTTTTAAGCTGGTTAGATAGCCAACCAAACCTTGATAACATTGTTAGCAAAGAATCATTTGATGATGAATGCCCGTTTTACCGTACTAAGGTAAAACTAAAAAAAGAAATCGTCACAATGGGTGTTGAAGGGATTGATCCGCTGAAAGTGGTTGGCAGTTATGTAAAACCACAAGATTGGAATGCATTGATCTCAGATCCTGAGGTTATTTTAGTTGATACCCGTAACGATTATGAAATCGAAATTGGTACTTTTCAAAACGCAGTAGACCCAAATACTAAAACATTCCGCGAGTTTCCGCAGTGGGCGAAAGAAAACCTCGATCCGAGCAAACATAAAAAAGTAGCTATGTTTTGTACTGGTGGTATTCGCTGTGAAAAATCAACTGCTTACATGAAAGAGCAAGGTTTTGAAGATGTGTACCATCTTGAAGGCGGTATTTTAAAATACCTAGAAGAAGTACCAAAAGAAGAAACCATGTGGGAAGGTGAGTGCTTTGTATTTGATAATCGCGTAGCAGTCGATCACGACTTGCAAAAAGGCTCATATGATCAATGTCATGCGTGTCGTATGCCAATCACTGAAGACGAAAAACTCAAACCAGAGTACATGGAAGGTGTTTCGTGTCATCATTGTATTGATGATGTCACCGACGAACAACGTGAACGATTTGCTGAGCGTCAAAAGCAAATTGAATTAGCGCAAGCTCGTGGCGAAGGCCATATTGGCAACGAAGCACAAGCCGTTTTACAAAAGCGTAAAGAGGCTAAAAAAGCGCAAAAAGACGCACAGCGCAAAAAGTAATTTAGTAGAGCTATTACTACCGTTTTATAAAGCCTCAGCATTGTCTGGGGCTTTTTTGATGGTAATCAAGATTGAATAAATTTAACCCTTAGGGTTTTATTGCACAATAACAGCCCCCTAATTCATAAGGTAAGATATTATGTTTCGAATCATCTCAATCTTTGCAGCTATGCTGCTTTCAACTAATTCTTTTGCTGCAAGTACAGCACAAGAGCTTTTTTCAACAATAAACTTGCGCTTGAGTTACATGGAAGATGTTGCGCTTTATAAGAGTAATAATAACCAAGCCATTGAAGATAAAGAGCGTGAGCTAATTGTTATTAACAATGCAAGTTTGTCAGCAGAAAAACAAGGCTTAAACAAAGAAAGTGTCCTCGCGTTTTTTCGTGCCCAAATATCTGCGGCTAAGGCTATACAATACAGATACCGCGCTGACTTGCTTAGTAAGCCAACAGATAAAGAGCCTAGAAATTTAGATACTGTTATCCGTCCTGCACTGATAAAGCTAGGGAAAGACATCAATATTGAACTTACACAGTATTTACGTCATGGAGGCGTTTTTTCACAGCAAGAATTTAAAGTTTTTGAACGCACACTAAATTCTCGATATTTAACAAGAGCAGACAAAGAGATGTTATTTAACGCCTTGATTGAAATCAGGCTTCAATAATATAAATTTTTATACTAGCAGGTAAGTGTTAATCTATAACAATGGGACAGGCACAAATTTTTTAAAAATCATAGCTTTAAGCACAGTTATTACATCAGTGATTAAGCTATTAGTATTTTATGATTCGAGCAACAGCAACTTTATTGATTTAGTATTCAGATCCGGTTATTAGCATTGCGTTTTTCGCTGCGTGCGTCGTGCATTTTTATGTGGTGAAAACCTGTTTTAGGTAAATAATTGTGATAGGTGTCATCTTAAGTTCTAAATAAGCGTGTTAACACGGTGATGTTTTTATTAAATCACCATGTATACATGCCAACTTTAGATTAATGTTTTTAAATGCGCTTCGGCGGCATTGGTGAGCTGTTCAGGTGTCATGTCTTTAGCGTTATCTACAGCAATAGTGCATTGCTCTAGTGTGTACACATCTTTTTTATACATAAAAATCAGCGGCTCACAACCGTCCTCTTTAGCTTTTGCTGATGTCCAATAAACGGCTGAAAATTCAACATTGCCATGTTCGTAAGACTCAACGCTAACTTCTCCGCTGTGATCGAATTGTAGTTGTTTAGAAAGCTGTTCACTAATGTTAATCAGGTTGACCAAAAATACGGCTTCTTGGTGTGTAATACCATGTATATCGGTAAATTTTTGCTTAAACATAATTGTCCTTTTAAATATAAACTAGCAGGGGGGACCCTAATAAAAACTATTGTTGCATACTATACCTGTTTGCCCACTTACTCAAAAGTACTTAGCAATAAATTAGATATTTTGGACCACTTTCAGGGTTTATTAATCCGTAAATTCAACAATTTTTAGTTCTAAAAGCTCAAACTATCATTATGAGTAAATTTAAGACAATACCTTATTCTGACCAATTAGGCTGTTTATGTATAGGGTCTTTATAGCTAGTTAGCCTCTTAGTATTAAATACACTGCTATAGTTACTTTCCCCTATAAAGGTATTTCAACGTATTGTTTTGATAGTTAATCGAACTAGACTTTTTATTGATCAAAACACTGTTACACTGCGTACCATAATGGAAATAATAATTAATTAGGTGATCTTTTTGAAATTACGAGTTCTTTTAGTCAGTGTTTTTATTACTTGTTCAGCGGTAATGCCATCGGCATTTGCTGCTAATGTAATTGTTGAACCTGTTGCGATGGAACGTGCAAAAGAGCAAGTTCAAGCGGTTGGTAATGCTGAAGCGATTCGCTCTGTTATCCTCTATCCTGCAGTGGGGGATAAAGTGACGGCTGTGCATTTTAAACCCGGTGATCAGGTAACCGCAGGTACTATTTTGTTAGAGCTCGATTCGCGCAGACAAAAAGCGGCGCTTAATGAAGCGAAAATAAAGCTTGCAGATAGTGAACGAATACAAACACGTTTACAGCAAAGTCATGCTAAAGGCGCGGTGCCAAAAAGCGATCTAGATGATGCAAAAACTGTGTATGAGTTAGCTAAGGTTGCGGTGACTAAAGCCGAAACCGAATTAGAAGATCGCCAAGTACGAGCGCCTTTTAGTGGCACCATGGGGTTAACGGATGTCGAAGTTGGCGATCGAATTACCACACAAACAGCCATCGCCAGTATTGATGATACTCGTTCGTTATACATTAATTTTAATGCACCAGAGTCAGCTATTTCAATGCTCAGAACTAGCGGTAACGTGACTGTGATGCCGTGGCAAGGAAGCGATGCGATCAATGCGCAAGTCGCTTATCTTGACTCACGCATTGATCCACAAACACGTACGCTGCGTGTCAAAGCAAAACTGGATAATGCACAAGCACAATTTTTACCGGGTATGAGTTTTAGAGTACATATTGAGGTATTAGGGCAGAGTTTAGCTGCAGTGCCTGAAGCTGCGCTTTTATGGGGGGCAACCGGCCCCTATGTATGGAAAAGTGTTGAGCAAAAGGCAACTCGCGTTGATGTTAAAATCCAGCAACGTTTAGCGGGTCGTTTGCTCGTATCTGGGCCTTTAAACGAAGGTGATATTTTGGTAGTTGAAGGCGTACAACGTTTACGCCCAGCGCAAGAGCTTAATTATATCAAGCCGCTTGCAGCAGCGCAGGAGTAGGTATGAAACAACAACCTATGATGCAAGATCTCCCTTCAATGGCCATTCGCCGCCCAGTGCTTATTGTAGTACTTAATTTACTGATCATTATTGCGGGTATTGCGGCCATTGCCGGGGTTGAAGTTCGTGAACTACCTGATGTTGATACGCCAAGGATCACGGTGTCGGCTTCATTTCCTGGGGGCTCTCCAGAGACTGTTGATACCGAAGTAACCAGTAAACTTGAAGGGGCGGTAGCCCGCGTAAGTGGTGTAAAAACTATTCGCGCACAAAGTGAAGAAGGCAATGCACGGATTGTTGTTGAGTTTCGTGCTGGTGTTGACCTTGATGATGCTGCGAATGAAACCCGTGAGTCGGTAGCACGTGTACAACGGGAGTTGCCAGAAGAAGTTGAGCGCGTTTCTATTATCAAGGCTGATAATGATGCTGAGGCGGTGGTATCGCTAACCGTATCAAGCGATACCATAGCCCTTGAAGCGTTGACTGAACTGGTTGAGGTTGATTTAGCACCGCAGTTTTTAACCATTCCAGGTGTGGCCGATGTACGTTTAAATGGTGACCGAAAACGTGTTTTACGGGTGCGTCTTGATCCACTTAAATTAACCAGTTTTAATTTAACCGTTCCTGATGTAGCCCAAGTACTGCGCCAAGCGCCATTTGACGTACCTGCCGGTAGTTTGAAATCGACGGATCAACAAATTATAGTGCGCGCAGATGCAACCTCAGTTACCGCTGAGCAAGTGGCCGATATTATTATTCGTGATGGTACGCGTATTGGTGATATTGCGGCGGTGTATTTTGGTCCTGCGGATCCTCGCTCTATGGTGCGCTTAAACGGCCAGCCAGTGATTGGCATGGAAGTTATACGTCAAGCACAGTCAAATACCATTGAAATATCTGACGAAGTATTAAGTTTATTAGCAAAAATGCAAACGCGTTTTCCGGAGCTGAAATTTACTTTAACTTCTGATGATGCCCAATTTATCAGGAGCTCAGTTGATGAGGTGATTTACTCACTGGTGCTAACTGTGCTGCTGGTGATCATTACATTATGGGTATTTATCGGCTCTTGGCGCGCGACTTTAGTGCCTGCATTTGCAATTCCTGTTGCCTTGGTTGGTTCATTAGCGTTGATATGGGCACTGGGTTTTTCAATCAATATACTTACTTTGCTGGCATTAGTGTTAGCAACGGGGTTGATTGTTGATGATGCGATTGTGGTCAGCGAAAACATTCAACGTCAACGCGGTTTAGGCCTTGGCCGCCGTGCTGCTGCGGTAATTGGCACGCGAGAAGTGTTTTTTGCTGTTGTCGCAACGACAGCGGTGTTAGCGGCGGTATTTGTTCCTATCGCTTTTTTACCCTCAACCGCAGGGCGATTATTTAGGGAGTTTGGTGGGGTACTTGCGGGAGCGGTGATCATTTCAAGCTTTGTAGCGCTTTCATTAGTGCCAGCGCTCACCTCAAAGCTAAAACTCAAACAAGGTGGTAAACACCCATTTGCTAAAATAGGTCATTGGCTTGCTAATATTTATACTAAAACCATTCATTGGGTGCTTGATCATGCGTGGCTTACGTTTATAGCTAGTATATTAGTCGCTGCGGGTTCGGGTGCTTTGTATCTCAATTTAGATAATGAATTACTGCCTTCAGAAGATCGCGGAAAAATACGTATCTTTGCTCGGGGCCCTGACGGTGTTGGTTTGAATTTTATGGACCGTCAAGCAATGCAAATGGAAGATATTTTGCTGCCGTATGTGCAAAGCGGCGAAATTGAATCTATTTATACTGTTGTAGGGCAGTGGGATCCAAATATTGTGTTTATTACCGTGCCTTTAAAACACTGGGATGAGCGTCATTTTTCACAGCAAGAGATCATTAATAAAATTCGCGGTCCGCTGGGTAATATTCCTGGGGCGGCAGGTTATCCGTCTGGGTCAAATAGTTTAAATTTACGCGGTCAAGGTGGCGGTATTGAGCTGGCACTATTAGGGCAAGATTACCTGCAGATTTATAAGGCCGCACAAGATTTTGCTGCCCAGGTTGAGCAGACTATCCCGTCGATTGACAACGTGCGTATTTCATATCAGCCATCACAGCCGCAATTGCGCGTTAATATTGATAGACGTCGTGCAGAGGAATTAGGAGTGTCACTGAGTGATATATCAATCACCTTGCGTGCTGCGATAAATGGCGATGATATTGCAGATTTAAATATTGGTGACCAATCGGTACCGATTATTCTGCAAGCACAAAATCAAACCATTAAAGATCCCAGTGATCTCGCTAATTTATATATCAGTGCAAATAACGGTCAGTTAGTACCACTGAGTAGCGTTGCAACCATAACAGAAGAAGGTGTTGCCGCCGAGCTTGAACGCCACGCACAGCGTCGTGCTATCGAGCTTGATATGGAACTGCCGGCGGACATGAGTATTGCACAGCTAGTATCGCAATTACGTGATATTTCAGAGCAAACGCTACCAAGTGGCATTAGCTTGGCATTTAAAGGTGAAGCTTTAACCTTTGAAGAAACTTCTAATGAAGTATTTATCACTTACATACTGGCATTTTTAATCGTATTTTTAGTATTAGCCGCACAGTTTGAAAATGTTAATAGTGCTGTGGTGGTGATGGTAACAGTACCGTTTGGTATTACATCTGCAATTTTAGCGCTGTATTTAACTGGTACTTCGTTAAATATTTACTCGCAAATAGGTTTGGTGATGTTAATTGGTTTAATCGCGAAAAACGCGATTTTGTTAGTTGAATTTGCTGACCAATTGCGCGACCAAGGTTTAACAGTTCGTAAAGCTGTAGAGCAAGCAGCATTAGTACGTTTAAGACCAATTACTATGACCTTGATATCAACCTTACTAGGTGCACTGCCGCTGATATTATCAACTGGGGCAGGTGCTGAGGCACGTAATGCGATTGGCTGGGTCGTGTTTGGTGGCTTGTCTTTAGCGGTGCTATTTACGCTGTACTTAACACCGGTAATTTACTTGGGCTTAGCACGCTTTACTTCACCTCGTGGTGATGAAAGTAAGCAACTTGCGCAGGAGCTTGATAAGGTAGAGTAAATCACAATTAAAATAGCCTAATTAACTATTTATCTTTGAAAAATAAGTTAATTAGGCTCACACTTGGGAAAGCTATCCCCAACAGGTTTTTTTTATGCAAGCCGAACAAGTAGAAATCGCGCAGTTTTTAGCACAACACCCGCCTTTTGACAGTCTACCGAGCAAAGCAATCAATGAGCTCGCGCAACAAGTTGAAGTCGCTTACTTTAGAGCGCACACCGATATTTTATTATTTGGTCAAGATATTGCTGATCTTTATGTGATCAGAAGCGGCTCTGTTGAAATGTATCGACGTAATGGGGAACTGGATAATCGTTTAACCACTGCCGGTATATTTGGGCAGATGGGTTTACTGATGAATCGCAAGGTTCGCTTTCCAGCTAAAGCACTTGAAGATACGCTAGTGTATTGCATTAATGTTGAACTATTTAACCGCTATTGCGACGAATTTGATTCATTTGCTGACTATTTTGAAACGGATGGTAATGTTCGTTTACATCAGGCAATTGTTGAACAAGCCGATGGTAATGATTTAACCACGGCAAAAGTAAAATCGCTGATCCACCGTGATGTGGTAACAGTTAATACTGATTCGACGGTGCAACAAGTTGCCCAGCTTATGACTGATGAATCGGTGTCATCGGTTTTAGTGACTGATAGTACTAAACCTATTAACGACGACCCAGAGGAAGATGATGGTCAAGTTGTTGGTATTATCACAGACAAAGATTTACGTACCAAAGTCATTGCTCATGGGCTGGCATTTGACACACCCGCGCATACAATAATGTCTACAAACTTGGTTTTATTAGATGCCAATGCCTATGTTTTCGAAGCTGTACTTGCGATGCTACGTGATAACTTACATCACTTACCGGTGGTGCAAAAACGCCGTCCAATTGGGGTTATTTCCCTTTCTGATATTTTACGCTATGAATCACAAAGCAGCTTGCTATTGGTACGTGGAATACTTGCGCAGCAATCAATTGAAGATTTAACACACTATGCACGCCAGCTGCCGAATGTGTTTGTACGAATGGTAAATGAAGATGCAAACTCGCATATGATTGGCACGGCAATGGCTGTGATTGGCCGCACTTTTAAACAAAGGTTACTGGTATTAGCCGAAGAAAAGTATGGGCCGCCGCCGGTTGCATACTGTTTTATCGCATTAGGTTCAATGGCGCGGGATGAGCAACTCATTGTTACTGATCAAGATAACGCGCTCATTCTAGATGATGATTATGATGATGAACTTCATGATACGTATTTTCAAAATATTGCCGATTTTGTTTGTGATGGTTTAGCTCAATGCGGTTATACCTATTGTGATGGCGAAATAATGGCGTCATTTAAAAAATGGCGAAAAACACGTGCACAATGGTTTGAGCAATTTGCTCAGTGGATAGAGCAACCTAAACCGCAAGCCTTACTAAATAGCTCCATATTTTTTGATTTAGACGGGGTGTGGGGTAAAACCAAATGGGCCGATGAGCTTAAAATATTTATTGCCAAACAAAGTAAAGTTAATCGCATATTTTTAGCTAATATGGCTGCAAATGCCCGCAACAGAACCCCACCATTGGGGTTTTTTAAAGGCTTTGTTATGGAGCACAACGGTCAGCATAAACGTTCTATGAATTTAAAGCGCAGAGGCACAGCGCCGCTTTCAGATGTTATTCGGGTTCACGCATTGGCGGTTGGATCACGTAAGCAAAACTCGTTCGAACGCTTAGAAGATATTATTGAAGCGAAGCTTCTACCGCAAGGCAAAGCACAAGATTTGCGAGATGCGCTAGAATATATTGCCATGATGCGGATCCGTCACCAAGCGTGGCAAATTGAACAAGGGGAAGAACCCGACAACGATTTAGACCCTCATTTATTATCGCCTTTTGAGCAGCGTAACTTAAAAGAAGCTTTTGCAATTTTAGAAAAAGCACAAAGCTATTTGAAATTTAGTTACTCAGCAAACTCTGGGGTGAAGTAATTTATGGCTTTCAAAAAGCAAGCAATGATTGACTGGGCAACACGCTATAAAAATTTATTAAGCGGCGCTCAAAATGACACTATCAAACGTTTTTATGGAGCTGCTTTTAGCGATAAATTCGCAGCAATTAAAGATGTGCCATTTGTTGCAATGGACTTTGAAACAACCGGTTTAGATAGCACTAGTGATGATATTGTCAGCGTTGGTTTAATTCCTTTTAATTTACAGCGTATATATTGCAAAGATAGTCGCCATTGGGTGGTGCGCCCTAGGCGTAATTTCAACGAGGGATCCATTGTAATACATGGCATAACGCATTCAGAAATTGACGATGCCCCGGATTTTAACCAGATTATTGAGCCATTATTGCAAGCACTCAGTGGTAAAGTCGTTGTTGTACACTATGCCGCGATTGAGCGGCACTTCTTAAATACTGCACTGTTACTTAGGCTTAACGAGGGGATCAACTTTGCTTTGGTTGATACCATGGAAATTGAACGAAAAGCCTTAAAAGCCAGGCAGGGTTTGCTAGGTTGGTTATTTAATTCTAGGTTAGGATCGCTTAGATTAGGTGATTGTCGCCAGCGCTATTCATTACCTGTGTATAAAAACCATAATGCTTTAACAGACGCTTTAGCAACAGCTGAACTGTTACAAGCACAATTGAGTCACCATTACCGAGAAGATACACCGATCTCGCAGTTATGGAGTTAAAAATTTCTTAACCTGAACTTTGGCTAATAAGCTTAAATAAAAAACGCCGCAAATTTGCGGCGTTTTTGGTTTTATATAGCGTTTATTTAGCCGGTAACGGCTCAGTTCTCAGACCTAAAATAAGGCTTAAACACATAAACAGCAAGACGATTGTAAATGGTAAGCCGGTAGAGACCGCACCTGCTTGCAGTGCTTCGATTGCTTGTGTACCACCAATCCACAATAGCGCGGCTGCAATAGCACCTTCAATAGATGCCCAAAATATGCGTTGTGGTACTGGCGCATCAATTTTCCCGCCAGCAGTGATAGAGTCTATTACTAATGACCCTGAATCAGATGAAGTGATAAAAAACACTAAAACTAATAGCACAGCAATTACAGACAAAATATTAGACATAGGTAATTCATCTAGCATTTGAAACATAGCCATAGGGACATCGGTTAAACCATTTAGGCCAAGTGCGCCAACACCATTGACTACTTGATCAATTGCAATACCGCCGTAAATTGACATCCATAATACTGTTACCAATGTTGGAATAAGTAATACCGCAATCAAAAATTCACGAATAGTACGACCGCGTGATACGCGAGCGATAAACATGCCTACAAACGGTGACCACGAAATCCACCAAGCCCAGTAAAATACAGTCCAGCCATGCATCCATGTTTCGTCTTCACGGCCATGTGGATTACTTAATGGAATGATATTTTCTACATAACCCATAAAGGTGGTAGGAATATTACCCATCGCAACAGCAAAGCCAACTAAGCAAACAAATACCAAAAGGGCAAAAGCAATTAGCATGTTGATATTACTAAGGAGTTTTACACCGCCATCAATGCCGCGCACAACGGAAATAATAGCCAGTAGGGTAACGCCAACAATAACGAGTATTTGTGAGCCAATGCCACCTTCGAGACCAAACACGTGGTTTATCCCCGCAGACGCTTGCTGAGCGCCTAACCCCAATGATGTTGCCAAGCCAAATAAAGTTGCCAGTACTGCTAAAATATCAATGATATGACCAGGCCAGCCCCATGCTTTATCGCCCAATATAGGGTAAAAAATTGACCGGATAGACAGTGGTAAACCTTTGTTATATGTAAAGAATGATAGTGATAAGCCAACTACAGCATAAATAGCCCAAGGGTGCAGGCCCCAATGGAACATAGTTGCCCCCATTGCCAGTTTTGCAGCTTCTGGGGTGTTGGCTGTTACATTCAGTGGTGTTTCATACCAACCAGTAAAATATGCAACCGGTTCAGCTACCCCCCAAAACATTAAGCCAATACCCATGCCTGCGGCGAATAACATAGCGAGCCATGAAACACGAGTATATGAAGGCTTAGCATCACTGCCTCCTAAACGGATCTTTCCGTAAGGAGAAACAATCAGTGCTAAACAAAAAATAACGAAGAAGTTTGCAGCCCACATAAACAAGGCATCAAAATTATTAATTATATCGAGTTTCACACCATCAAGTGCTGCTTTTGCAGTTTGTGGATCGGTAGCGAGAATGGCGATTAAAAAGATGACAATCAGGCCCGCACTGATGCCAAAAACAGGGTTGTGTATATCAAATCCCCATTTTTGCACGTTATCCTGACCTACGGTGTAATCCGTATTGTCGATACTATATTTGTCATGATTTTCGCTCATGCAATACCTCTTTTGTTGTCCTAACAAGCTGCTTGTTACCAGCAACATACCTAATTTAATTAGTCTAAGTAACTTGAAGCTTCGGATAATAAATCACTACGTTAGTAAATTTTTAAAGCAAAGTTCAGGTTAGGTAATAATTGATACTTTAATTTATTTGAAGACTAACTAATTTAAAAGATGATCATACAGCTACTAGTGTATGAGTTAAATACCAAATGTAAATGATTTTGTTGTTAAATAGCGGCTTATATGGCCATTGTAACCATTTTTATGTTTTTATATAAAAGTACATAATTCGCAAAAGGTCAAAAATTAGTTTGATTGTTAAAGTAATCGCGGCTGTTTTTTGTGGTTAATTGAGCTATTATTTTTTGTAGTTGTAAAAGGCAGTTGCACGAGATTGACGTTTTATAGTCGCAGTAATGAAAGCGTAATATGAATATGATTTAACATTAGATGAGCTATATCATTGATCAGTAGCGATAAGGAATTTAGTCATTACTATGAGTAACCATGGCAAAGAGAACACTAAAAACACGGCTGATGAGCATCAATTAGCTCAGCATTATCATCGCGTTCGACACCACAGCGTGACGTTAATAAACTCGTTATCAGCAGAAGACTGCCAATTACAAGCTATGGCAGATGTAAGCCCTAGTAAATGGCACCTTGCGCACACAACGTGGTTCTTTGAAACTTTTTTGCTAATTGCACATAGCTCTCACTACACAGTATTTAATCCTAACTTTAAAACTTTATTTAACTCATATTATAACGGTATAGGTGAACAATTTAAGCGTGCCTGCAGAGGGAGTTTATCGCGGCCTAGTTTAGATGACGTGATTACCTATAGAGAATATGTTGACCGGGCGGTGATTGAATTACTGAGTGCACCGTGTAGCGAGTCAATAAAGCAAGTTATTGAATTAGGACTTAACCATGAACAACAGCACCAAGAACTAATGCTGATGGACATTCAATATAACTTTTCAGTTAATCCGTTGTTTCCTGCTTATTGTGACACTAACAATATCCGTATAGAAAATCCTGTTACGCAAGCCAGTCCTCTTAGCTTTGTGGCATTCTCAAAGCATACTGCACATATTGGTGCAACTGAGCAAACGTTCAGCTACGACAATGAACGGCCAACTCATCAAGTGCTTATTCAGCCATTTAAATTTGCTAACCGGTTAACTACCAATGGTGAGTATTTAGCGTTTATACAAGACGGTGGTTATCAAAATCCAGAGCATTGGCTCAGTGACGGTTGGGCGCAGATAAATAATGCTCGGCAAACTGCGCCACTCTATTGGCATAAAGTAAATAATGAGTGGTTTGAATTTACATTAGCTGGATTACAGCCTTTGGCGCTAAATGAGCCGCTAAGCCATGTTACCTTTTACGAAGCAAACGCTTTTGCACATTACTCACAAGCACGCCTCCCAACCGAATTTGAATGGGAAAGCGTTGCTAACAGTAATGCGGCGCAAACTATCACCCAGCTGACCGACAACTGTTGGCAGTGGACAAACAGTGCCTATTTACCGTACCCAGGCTTTAAGCCAATAGCAGGCGTGGCAGGGGAATACAATGGTAAATTTATGGCGAACCAAATGGTACTGCGCGGTGGCTGTAAACTTACCCCACAAAATCATTTAAGACTAACTTATCGCAATTTCTATTACCCACACCAAGCGTGGATGCGCAGTGGTATTAGACTCGCTAAGGATTGAGCATGAGCCAAGTAACAACATTAATGACAACCGACATTGATAACCGCTTTTTAAACGATGTTATTGCGGGACTGTCACAGCAGCAAAAGAATCTACCCTGTAAATATTTTTATGATGATAACGGGGCCGCTTTGTTTGAGCAGATCACTGAGCTTGATGAGTACTACGTGACACGCACAGAGCTGAGCATTTTAACCAAGCACAGCCAAGCAATTGCCAAGTTGCTTCCTGATAACTTATCAATCATAGAGCCGGGCTGTGGCTCGGGTAAAAAAATTGCTTATTTGTTAGCGCACTTAGTGAATGTGAAAAGTTTTGTGTCATTTGAGATCTCTAATGAAATGCTTAATTACTCACTGGCCCATTTATCTCCATTATTTCCTGAGTTAGCTATTTCGCCGTTGTTGGGGGATTTTACTCATAGCCAAATGGTAAAGCAGTTAAGCCGTGAAACACAATTGGATAGCCAAACGAATCTCGTGTATTTTCCAGGCTCAACAATAGGCAATTTTTCACCACTAAAAGCCATTGAGATCATGAAAAATTTCCATCGGTTATGTGGTATTAACGGTTATGTACTGATTGGCATTGATTTGCTCAAAGACCGTCAAGTATTACTTGATGCTTATGACGATAAACAAGGCGTCACCGCGGCATTTAATAAAAACTTACTCCAGCGTATTAATGCTGAGTTAAATGCTGATTTTGATCTTAGCCAGTTTAATCACCAATCACGGTTTAATGAAAAACTAAGCCGTATTGAAATGCATTTGATCAGTAACTGTGCTCAAACAGTCACCGTTAATGGCGAATCATTTAGCTTTTCTCAAGGTGAGAGCATCCATACAGAAAACTCCCATAAATACGAACTACAGGCATTTACTGAACTAGCGCCCAAGCTGGATTACGTTTAGAGCAAACGTGGCAAGACGAGCAGGGTTATTTTGCATTGTGTTTATTGAGGCCAATTTAAATAATGCACAGTCCATCATTTATTATTTAACTGTACTTAGCTAAAAATGCTGCGCAAATTGATTTTTTAATAGTATAAATACTACATTAAACCTACGGCTGCTGGTGTAGCCATTATAAAACCTTATTACGAAGAGGTTAGTGTGGACAGTTCTACTAAATTAAAAACGATTGCAGCACATTTATTTGCACAACGCACAAGTGCAGCGCCACAATCAGATTTACCGCCACAATTAGCATTAACAAGCACTGAAGATAGTTTAGCTGTTCAACAATTGATGATTGCATTAAACAAGGGCCAAGTATTTGGTTGGAAATGCCTATTACCACTTGATAACGGTGCGATTATTTTGGCTCCGATATTAAAGCCGCCGCAATCATTTGCACAAATCTGCACATTATATACTGAACAAAACAAGGCACGGATAGAGCCTGAAATTGCTTTTGTGTTTGCGCAAAATATGCCAAAGCAGGCCAGCTATAGCGAAGCTGAAATTGACCACGCGGTGAGTGACACGCATATGGCACTTGAGCTGATCCAAAACCGTTTCTCTACAGCGTATCAAGCAAATCACTTTGCAAAGTTAGCGGATGGTTTAAGTAACCAAGGGGTGTTACTTGGTCCTAAAATTAATAAGCAAGTAGCTTATGATGCGGCACATATTACTATCGCGATAACACAAAATAATCGCTGTCATAGCTATCTTGGCAAGCATCCATGTGGTCTGGCACAAACACCAATCTATTGGGCAGTAAATTATCTGGCTAAGTGTGGGATCACGCTCGCTGCTGGGCAAATTCTCATAACAGGCTCATATTGTGGTGTTATTGAGTTAGACACTGATGTTGATACTGAAATTGACTATGCAGGGCTTGGAAAATACACCGTCAAATTTAGTGGCTTAACTGATAATGACATTACTGTTTTTTAAATGGTAATTAATGGTTGCTCCGAAAACAGAATCTTGGAAAAGCTGGCCATGTGTTTGTTCAGTGTATTGTTTGATTATGGGGGCAATAATGCTGATGGCTGAACCTGTAGCGCTATCTTCATCAACGCCATAATAAGGAGCAAAATATCGAAAATGCCACTGTGTGGTTTGATTAGCTGTTTGGCGTTGTTGCAATACAATCACTGCATTTGGGTAGTATTGTAATTGTGCTGTATTTATCGCGAGTGTTTTTAAAGGCTGATCACTGTTAATCATCACAGTACTGTAGCCGTTAATTTTTGCTGTTTTATAGCTTTGCACTATTGAGGTAGGAATGGCTTGTTGCAGCAGAACCTCTGTTTGTACCTCGGTGCTATCAATGGTGGCTAATTGTAGTTGCAGTGCGCGTTGATGTATTCTGATTTTAAATACTTCCCCTGTATTTGTATAAAAAGTGTTTGGGCTAAACCCTTGCCATTTTTTTAAAAACAGTGCAGCGGCGAGTGTCCCATGACCACAGCGGCTGATCTCATGGCTGTGATTAAACCAACGAATAGGGCATCGATTTTTTTTGATATTGGCTTGATTTAAAAATACGGTGGCGGGCTGAGCGGTGTTTTTTGCAATGCGCTGCATTAGTCGAGTTGTTAACCCTGTTTTATAAATAACAATTAACGCAGACGAACCTTTACAGCGTCTCGCTGTATCGTTAAAAACTTGCTCAATAGCAAAAGACTGCACAAAGCGCGGGGCTTTGTGCAGTCTGTGAGTTATTGCCAGATTTAATAAGCGACTAGGCTTATTATTTCTTTTGTGCATAGGCGTCGTTATGAATACCTGCGGCACGACCTGATGGATCGGCATTATTTTGAAATGATGCATCCCATAATAACGCTTCAGGCGTTGAACAGGCGACTGACTTACCGTGTGGTACACATTTAGCGGCTGCATCACCTGGGAAGTGAGATTCAAAAATAGTACGGTAGTAATACGCTTCTTTTGAATCAGGTGTGTTAATAGGGTATTTAAATTTTGCGTTTTCAAGCTCTTGATCGGTTACTTGCTCGTTTACAAACTCTTTTAATGTATCAATCCAGCTGTAGCCTACACCATCCGAAAACTGCTCTTTTTGACGCCATAACACTTCATCAGGTAAGTAGCCGTCAAAGCCTTCACGTAAAATATGCTTTTCAATTTTGCCATCTTTACACATTTTAGCTTCAGGGTTGATACGCATAGCAACATCAACAAACTCTTTATCAAGGAAGGGAACGCGGGCTTCTACACCCCATGCCGCCATTGATTTATTTGCGCGTAAGCAATCAAACATGTGCAGTTTAGATACTTTACGGTTTAATTCTTCATGAAACTCTTGTGCATTTGGTGCTTTATGAAAGTACAAGTAACCACCAAATAGCTCATCAGCGCCTTCACCAGAGAGCACCATTTTAATACCCATCGCTTTGATTTGGCGAGCCATTAAGTACATCGGAGTAGAAGCACGGATCGTAGTTACATCGTAGGTTTCAATGTGATAAATAACTTCACGTAGGGCATCAATCCCTTCTTGAATCGTAAATATAATCGGGTGATGAACAGTTCCTATCATATCAGCTACTTTTTGTGCAGCCGCTAGATCTGGGGAGCCCTCAAGGCCAACCGAGAAAGAGTGCAGCTTAGGCCACCATGCATCGCTTTCATCATTATCTTCAATACGTTTTGCTGCAAAACGTTGGGTAATAGCTGAAATAACGGATGAATCTAAACCACCTGACAACAACACGCCATAAGGTACGTCACACATTAATTGACGTTTAACGGCGGCTTCAAGTGCATCTTTGACGTCTTCGGCTTTTGCGCTGTTATCTTTAACTGCATCGAAGCTTTGCCAATCACGGGCATAATATGGGCGCAATTGACCATCTTTACTCCATAAAAAATGTCCAGGAGGAAATTCTTCAATATGCTTACAGATTGGTGAAAGTGCTTTTAGCTCTGAGGCAACATAAAAGTTACCGTGCTCATCGTGGCCTGTATAAAGTGGAATAATACCAATATGATCACGGCCAATTAAATAAGCGTCTTGTTCTTCGTCATATAAACAAAAAGCAAAAATACCGTTCAGATCATCTAAAAATTCAGGCCCTTTCTGTTTGTATAACGCTAAGATAACTTCACAATCTGATTGAGTTTGAAAAGTGAAATCGGTTTCAAGGTTAGCGGCAAGTTCTTTGTGATTATAAATTTCGCCATTAACCGCTAGAATATGAGTTTTTTCAGGGTTGTATAAAGGCTGTGCACCGCTTGAGACACCAACAATGGCTAAACGTTCATGCACTAAAATCGCTTTATCTGATGAATATACACCAGACCAATCAGGTCCGCGGTGACGTAATAATTTTGACATTTCAATTGCTTGCGTACGCAATGGAGCGGGATCAGACTTTATATCTAATACACCAAAAATTGAACACATAGTAACTCCTCATTCCTATCATGTGTGTTAGTTAGGTCATAATACCTAACCATTCACGTTTGTTTTAACAGAAATAATTAACTAAGTCACATAGCTTTTACAATATTTTCAGAATAATTTATGCACCAGCATGGCCGCTGATGCACCAAATTGGTCAGTGGGTGGTGCCAGCCGCGACTTTTACATCTTGTTTTGCAACAATAGCTTCGTTGATCATTACTTTTAACGCGCTTAGCACGGTTTCTTCGCTCATACTCGGTGCGCCATTATGGTGCACAGCTTGGCTTGGTAAATAAGGGATATGTACAAAGCCCCCTTTGATGTGTGGTTCATGCTCATTGATATGATGTAATAGACCATACATAACGTGATTACACACATATGTACCCGCTGTATTAGAAATGGCGGCTGGGATCTCACTTTGTTGCAGTGCTAATAACATGCGTTTGATAGGTAATTGTGCAAAATAAGCAGCAGGGGCATTATTGACGACGGGGTGATCAATGGGTTGCTTTCCTGCGTTGTCTTTAATTCGGGCATCATCAATATTAATCGCGATACGCTCTATGCTTATTTCACTGCGGCCACCGGCTTGGCCGATACATAATACTAGAACCGGATGATGCTGCTCTATGGCTTTATAAAGCACCTCTAATGAGGTATTAAACTCACACGGTAGCTCAAGGGCTATTACTCGGTGCTTAGCGATTAAATATTCGTCGAGTTTGCTTACCGCTTGCCACGACGGATTGAGCGATTCGCCGCCAAATGGTGCAAACCCAGTTATCAATACGCAGGGCATGCTTGATGTCAGTTTAGTCATTAAAAACCACCATATACATTAAAATAATATTGACCGTTAATAAGGCCAGCGCAGTAGGTATTTGCACCTTTATAACATGGTATTTGTCTTTTAGGTCGAGTAATGCCGCTGGAATGATATTAAAGTTTGCTGCCATTGGCGTCATTAACGTTCCACAGTAACCACTGTACATCCCAATTGCTACCAGTGGTGCGGCGCTGGCGCCATGACCTTCGATTAAAAAAGGCATAGCAATACACGCAGTCATTACCGGAAATGCAGCAAACGCATTTCCCATCACCATGGTAAATAACGCCATGCCAACACAATACAGCACCACCAGCATAAAACGATTCTCTGGCGCTATAAATAAAGTAACCAACTCTTTAATTGAGTCTCCTGTTTGCGCCACAATAAACACGCCACCAAGCATTGCTAGCATTTGTGGCAGTATTGCTGCCCAACCGATAGAATCTAGCAGCCGACGGGATTCAGTGACAGCTTCAATCGGATTTCCCCCAGTAATTTTCCAGCCAATAAGTAGCGCAGACACACACGCTATAGTGAGCGATGCGAGAGTTAAATGACGTTGATCAAGTAAGTAATAATCACCAATTGCGATACCATCAAAAGAAACAGTCAGTAATACCGTGATCACGGGTATCATTAATGCGGGAACAAATAATTTATTGCCCAGGCGAGAGGCCGATTGTGTTTGTTGCTGTTCAGTGAGTGGTTGATAACTGCCCATGCTTACTAGGTTTAAGCCCGCTAACAGGGCAATTAATACTACGCTCACACCAACCCATAAATAAGTGTTGGCTTTGCCGAACAAGGCAATCGATACATCACCAAATAAAAAACTGCTACCAAATAACAACCAAAATAATGCTGTAGTGAGCCTTTTTGGATGGTTTTTGTCTTGCAGCGTTCGAACAACTAAAAACATCACAACGAGACCAATTAATAAATAAATGTTCTCAATGGTGATAATTGTAGCGTTTGAGTTAGTTACATCGGTTGTTAGTACTTTACTCATCACACTTCCTGCTGTTTGTAGTGAGCAACAGCCAGAGCTATTTTTGCTTCTAAACGAGATAATCTAAATAAATGAATAATGAGTGCGGCAATGGCGGTCGGAATAGCCCATAAACCAATATGCAGCGGTTCAATACCGGCAATGCCGTTTTCCTTTAAGAAGGCATCCATCAATAGTACAGCACCAAAAGCAATGAAAATGTCTTCTCCAAAGAACATCGCAATATTATCAACGGCAGCTGCATGGGCGCTGATCATGTCTTTTATGGGTTTTGGCAGCTCACCGTGTTTATTGGTCGCGGCACCTAATGCCATGGGGGCTAATAATGGACGAACAGTTTGTGCTTGACCGCCAAGGCTTAATAACCCAAGGGCTGCTGAGCATTCTCGAACGATAAAATACAGGGCTAATATACGTGCGCTGGTGGCACTTTGAATTTGTGCAATCCAGTTTTTCGCATGCTGTTGTAAACCATAGCGCTCTAGCAGTGCGATAACGGGTAAAATAAGAATAAAGCTGGCCAGTTGACGAGAGTTCATAAACTTCTCGCCAAAGGTTTGCAAAAGGGTGAGGATATCTAAATTTACCGCCCAACCAGTTGCAAGGCCAGCAACGGTTACTACAATCAGTGGGTTAAAGCGCAAGGCAAATCCTAGCACAACCACTGGAATGCCAATTAATGGCCAATAATTAAGATCAAACATCATAGTTCCTACACTGTGCTGTGTTTATTATTATTTATTAAGCTGAGCTTTTATTTAGTGATTGGTTATCTGATGCTCAAGTTTTTTAGTGCAATAGTCAATTGTTGTAGGTGAGCGTCAAGTTTTCGCTGCGCAGTATTTGCAGCTGCTAGGTTGACGAATTCAAATATTACAAAGTCACCAGGTTTAAGTTGTGCAAATTGGTGTTGATCCGCACTTATTATAGTACCAAGTAGCGGGTATCCTCCGGTTGTTTGGCCATCATTTAGCAATACGATAGGCTCACCACTGGGTGTTAGTTGGATAGAGCCCGGGCTAACAGCTAAAGAAGGCAATGAATGTGTATGCATTAATTGATTATGCTCAGTACTGAGCCTTACTCCCATACGATTACTTTGCGGACTGACTTGCCATTTCGTCTGGGCAAAAAAATCACTAAATTGTTGTGATAGTAATTGTTGATGTGGGCCTGAATGGACGCGGATCACACTGCGCTTAGCGGGGGCAATCGCACCACGTTGCGGCCAATTGCCATCAAATGGCGTGATTGGGACTTGATCATTGGCTTGTAAAGGCGCGCCCGTTAGGCCACCAAAACCTGCTGCAATATCGGTGGCTGTTGAATTCATCACTGCATGACAATCAATGCCGCCTTTAATTGCGAGGTAGCTGCGAAAACCTTGCCGAGCTGTGGCAAATGTCAGTGTTTGTCCTTGCTCTACTGGATAACTCCAGCCGGGATAAATACTTACTCCATCAAGCTTTGCTTGCATATCAGCGCCATGCAGCGCAATAACAGTGGCACATTGAAACTGTAATTGCGCTAAGCCTAAAGTGATCTCAATAACACTTTGATTATCATCATTGCCCACTAAACGATTGGCAATGATCATTGCATAAGGGTCAAGCGCACCAGATTGGGCAATTCCTAAATGACGATAGCCATGACGGCCGAGATCTTGAATCGTCATTTGCATTCCGGGCTTTATTACGGTGATCATAATACCGACTCCTTAGTAATAAATTGCAGCGTATCGCCTGGTTGTATTGCGCATGGTGGAGTATTTTCACTGTCAAATAATGCAAAATCACTGTGGCCGATAATATGCCAACCACCGGGCGAATCAGCTGGGTAAATCGCGGTTTGATTAGCGCCAATGGCAACCGAACCTTTGGGCACTCGAGTTCGCGGCTGTGCTCTGCGCGGAGTATGTAATTGACTATTCAGACCGTGCAAATATGCAAAGCCTGGCTGAAAGCCTAAAAACAATACTTGATAATGCCCTTGGCTATGTATATCAATTACTTGTTGTGGCGATAAATTGTGATACTCAGCTACATAGTCTAGATCTGGGCCATAGTCACCACCGTATTGGGTAATAATTTTATGATGCTTACCCTGATAGTAGTGCGGATTTATATTTGCCCACCAAAGTGCTAACTGAGCTTGCCAGTGAGCAAGCGAAGTAGGGTCTATTAAATAAACTGTCAGCGAGTTCATTGCGGGTACTACATCTATAAAGGCGTCGCTGGTGTTGCATTGTTGCACTAGTGCCCAGATTTTTTTTTGAATGCTCAGACTGTCATCGTTTAGGGCAGTGGCATCAAGCAATATGCTGTTATTACTGAGGACACTAATAGTTGGAGAGATAGTTTGTTGATCCATAGCCAAATGTATTTATTATTCTTGAATACCTCAAACTAGCATATAACGTATGAAATGTTTATAGCGATGCGACTAGTTAACAACCTTGCAATATTAACATTACCCAGTGTAGCGCAAACACATTAGTTTGGTTATGGAATGTTCTGGACTAATACACGTAAACTAGATATGTGAGTCAGACTATAAAAAACTGTGGCATATCACTCACTATTGCTTAGAGTAGGTGTTTGATAATGCCACAGTTGTTATAACAACTAATGATGTTAGTAGAATGCATTAAGTTATAATAGCTTACTGCTAATTACTTAACAGCCACTCACTGAGCAAGCGCACACCATAACCTGTGCCGCCTGGTGAAATTTCATCTTTTCCTTTAGTTGCTAGTGCATTACCTGCAATATCTATGTGTACCCAACGAGTTTCACCAGCAAAATGTTGCAAAAAGCTGGCGGCCGTTGTTGCTCCGGGGCCACTTGAGCCTAGGTTTTTAAGATCGGCAATGTCTGAACTTAAGGTTTCTTTATATCCCAGCGGTAAGCGCCATAGGTTTTCGTTTACTTGCATTCCAGCTAAAGTGAGTTGCGTAACAAGCGTATCGTCATCAGAAAACACCGCCGCATAATCGTTACCTACGGCTTTGATTTTAGAGCCGGTAAGGGTGGCAACGTCTATCATGATCTCCGGCTTGAAATATTCACGTGCATACCACATTGCATCACTTAATACTAAGCGTCCTTCTGCATCAGTATTAACAATCTCAACGCTTAAACCTTCTGCGGTGCGAACCACATCACCAGGGGCAACAGCGTATTGCGACACCATATTGGCAGCCATACCCATAACGGCAACAATGTTTTTGTCAGCTTTTGCAAGCGCCATTGCTTTGATAGTCCCAAGTACAGCGGCGGCGCCAGCCATATCAGATTTCATACGCGCAATTGATGCGCCTGTTTTGATACTATAACCACCAGAGTCAAAGGTGATCCCTTTACCAACCAGAGCAATAGGGGTCGCGTTTGAGCCTTTGTAATGTGCAACGACTAAGCGAGCGCCTTGTTCGCTGCCACGCCCGACAGCTTCAAGTGCCCCCATACCTAGTTCTATTAATTGCTTAGGCTCTAAAATAGTGATTTCTACACCTAGAGACTCAAGCTCTTTTGCCGCACTAGCAAAGTCAACAGGAGTCATTTCGCTGGCCACTTCTGAGGTTAAATCACGTGCTAAAAACACTCCTGCTTGAATGCTTTCAAGTTCAGAATAGTTACGTTTTGTTTGCTTGGAATTACTAACGTCAAAATGATAACTGACAGTGTGAGTGTTCGGAGTTTGTTTATATTTTTCAAAACGATGGTCGCGTAAATTTGCACCGTGTGCAAAGTGAGCACTAAGTACACTGTTATTGTTTACGCCTTCAACGTCATCGAATGCAACCGCAGCAGTTGTTGTTTTACTGCTCATTAATCGCGCATGAATATTACCACCTAGTTTGGTCATTAACGCTCTATCAAGCTTATCTTGCTTACCGGTACCAACAATTAGCACGCGTTTATAGTCACTATTATAAGGTGCAATTAATTCAACAGTACTGGCGTATTTGCCACTAAAACTTTCATTTTCAATAGCGTGCTGTAATTGAGCATTGAACTTTTTATTGATTGAGTTAAATGCGGTATTGCTCCCATCCTCACTGTAAAACAACACTAATGCTTGTGCATTACTATCAAGCTTGGAAGAAAAATTAAACTCTGCAGCATGGCTTTGCGTACTAAGTGCAAGGGCAATTGATAATGCAGAAAAAGCAATAAGGTTTTTCATGTTTGTACCTTTATTAAATAAACACGTTTTACCTCATTTATTCGCATAGGTTAAGTCGGATTCGGTAAAGCCGCAATAATGAGCGATAAAATAACCCACATTCCTGAAATAATATGTTCTGCTTCAAGGTCTACTAAAATGAAGCAACAAATAGAAAGAGGTAGAGTATGTTGGCAGCAAAGAATTGGCTTAAATTAACCACTTTAACAATTTTGTTCAGTGCGGCAAGTTATGGTGTTTCCCTTAACAATGAAAAAGATAATGATATTCAAGCAACAATGCATTTAGAAACCATGGTACTTGGTTCTGGTTGCTTTTGGGGGGCAGAAAAACGTTATGAAGCGCTTCCTGGTGTAATTGATGCAAAGTCAGGCTATGCAGATGGTAAGGGTTTTAAAGCAACTTATCGTAATATTACCCAATCATCGCGCAAGTTCGATGAAAATAATTACGCTGAAGTTGTTCAGGTTACTTACAATAGCAATATAATCAGTGCTGCAACGTTATTAAAAAGTTACTTTGAAAGTCATGATCCAACGCAAAAAAATCGCCAAGGAAATGATATTGGCACGCAGTACCGTTCAATTATTTTAACTACTACTGAGCAACAAGCTGCACTGGCTGAAGAATTAAAACAGCAGTATCAAGATAAACTAACCCAAGCTGGTTATGGCTCTATAAAAACCATTATAAAACCATTAACGGTATTTTTTCCGGCTGAGGAATATCACCAAGACTACTTAGTTAAAAATCCTAATGGCTATTGCCCTGATCATTCAACAGGCGTTGTTTTTGAAAAACGCAGTGATGATAAAGTTGATAATACGGCTTTACTCGCAGGAAAGCAGATAGTGATCATTGATTCACGAGATTACTGCCCTTATTGTGAAAAACTCAAAAAAGATGTGTTAAATGATTATCAAGGAACCATTGCCGTCACTTATCGTAAAGCCGATCAACTTGATGGTTTAACGATTAAATCAGCGACCTGGGCCACCCCAACAATCTTATTTTTAGAAGATGGTAAAGAGGTTTATGGTCGCCAAGGTTATGTGTCTAGCGAAGAGTTTTATAAAGCACTTGGCGCATTTAAATTAGGGGATAGTGAAGCATATACAGTGGCATTTAAGGCCCGTACAGATAGTCCGTTTTGTAAACAGTACGATATTTTTAAAAATACCCCGGATGGTATTTTTATAGACTAACTCAGTGGTGTACCACTGTTTGATACTCGGGATCGGTTCAAATCGGGCACCGGGTGGCTGTCATTTACTCACCCTATCAAAGACAGTGTGACCATGCATGAAGACAATAGTTACGGTATGCAACGTATTGAAATTAAATCTAAATCTACGGGTATTCATTTAGGGCATTTGTTCCCAGGTGAAGGCCAAAAAGGTGAAGATCGTTATTGTATCAATGC
>NZ_JACJFH010000006.1:0-100454 GCF_014164495.1 Pseudoalteromonas sp. SG41-5
TACAGCTTACAGCTTACAGCTTACAGCTTACAGCTTACAGCTTACAGCTTTTATATAACCGACCCAAGTTGGAAAATAGGTAAGTACATAGCAATGATCAAACCACCAACTAACACGCCGAGTACCGCCATAATAAGCGGCTCTAACAAGCTCGATAGGCCATCTACTGCATCATCAACTTCTTGCTCATAAATAGTGGCGACCTTTGCCAGCATGCCATCCAAAGAGCCTGACTCTTCACCTATAGCGACCATTTGTATCACCATATCGGGGAATATTTTTGAGTTGCGCATCGCCCAGTTCATTTGATTACCCGAGCTTACTTCAGCTTTTATATCTAAAATAGCATAACGATAAACCGCGTTACCTGAAGCCCCAGCAGCTGAGTCCAGCGCATCAACTAGAGGTACACCCGCCGCAAAGGTGGTCGAAAGCGTACGGGCATAGCGCGCCACCGCGGCTTTGTTTAAAATCATACCAATTACAGGCAGTTTTAAAATTGCACGGTCATTAGCGTCCCGAAGTTTTTTACTTTTTAATAGCGCTTCTTTATAAGCATAACCAAAGCCAACAAGGGCAATTAACATCATCCACCAGTACTCTTGCATAAACTCAGATATACCTATCACCATTAAAGTAAACGCAGGGAGTTCAGCACCAAAACCAGCAAAAATATCTTGAAATTGCGGCACTACAAAAATAAGCAATATAGAGGTTACAATTAAAGCTACGACCAATACAGCAATAGGGTAGAACATGGCTTTTTTAATTTTTGATTTTAGCGCTTCGGATTTTTCTTTATAAAGGGCAACACGGTCGAATATTTTATCCAGCGCACCAGATTGCTCACCAGAGGCGACTAAGTCACAATACAAATCATCAAAATAACGAGGGTGTTTACGCAGTGCATCAGATAAAGCTCCACCGGCTTTTACTTCATCGCCAACGGTTTCCATCAGTTTAGTAACACTTTTATTGGTAGCGCCCGTGCCAATCATTTCTATTGATTGGATAAGTGGTACGCCCGCCATTAACATAGTGGCAATTTGCCGCGTAACTAAAGCAATATCTTTTGGCTTAATAGCCTGCATACGCATGCCGAACAAAGGCTTTGCTTTACGTTTAACTTTTGATGGCGTGATGCCTTGTTTACGTAATTGGGCTTTGACTAAAGCTATACTAGCGCCAGTCATTTCGCCTTCAAGGCGTTTACCTCGAGCGCTAACGCCAACCCATTGAAAGGTATCTAAAGATTTTGTATCGGATTGTTTTGACATTCGTTAGGCTCTTTGCAGTTTTAATAAAAAAGGTAGCTGAACAAGCTACCTTAATTTATAAATACTAATTATGGATTAACCACCGCCAGTTGAAGCAGGAACTGTACAAGAACTTGGTAACCAACTTGCTTTTGCTGGACTAGTAACAGCACCAGTACAAACCCATTCTGAAATAGTGAAGCCTGTAGTGAAATCTGTTGCAACAGCTGCCTTTCCTGCAGATGTTTGAGGAGTTAAGATTATTGATAAGCCATTCATGTCGTCTCGGCCCGCAGCTGTAATAACCCCCGCAGCAGTAACTGTTAAAGTGTTTACATACTTTGTTTGAGTAAAGCCAGTGTCGCAATCATCCGGCGACTGTCCTACTTGTGCTTTCTCTGATGCACAAGTTCTAGCTGTGCTAGCCGCTAGCATTAATTCAGTCCCTTTAGCTCGAGCTGTATAATCTTGATACGCAGGCAAGGCTACTGCTGCCAAGATACCGATGATTGCAACTACAATCATTAATTCAATTAGGGTAAAACCCTTTTGACTTTGTTGTGTCATTTTTTCCATGTTCCTCTCCTAAAGGATAGTGTTTTTTGTAAGCTAAATTCATTATGTTAGTAAAGTGTGTAATCACGTTAGCTATTGTAACTGCTTTATCTTACGGTTTTTTTAAAATCGTTAAATTACTAATACCTAACCCAGTGCCTAGCTAAATAATGCTGGATAGGTTTTAGCAGCTATTAAAATTACTCTGTAAGAACTACTTTAGCACTAAAGCTGCTGATTGAAAGCGGCTTTGACTGCATTTCATCGAATTTTAAAAACTTTCTTCACCCACTACTTAGTTTCAATGTTGTTTATTTAACTCACAGCTTTCATCAAAGTAGCCATGCGGTGTAAAACAATACCCGAAAGTAGTTCTTTAGAATTGGTTGAAAGTTAATTCATTCATCCTAGAGGCTTACATTAGCACTATTTCGTATTATATAAAGCACTAAAATTAACATTTTGTTACAGTGTAAGCCTTTCGGCGTATTTAATGCTTTTTTAATCAGTTTGTCAACGCATTAGGGAAACATAATATTTGTTATTTAGTTTGATTATTACTCAAAACGCATTGACAAATCGATTGACTGTAAATTTTTTGTAAGTGCACCGCTGGATATAAAATCAATCCCAGCCTGTGAGTAGGTGCGCAGTGTTTCTAGGGTCATATTACCCGAAACTTCTAATTTAGCGCGCTTATCGGTCAGTACTACTGCTTGTTGAATTTGCTCAACGCTAAAGTTATCCAGCATTATAATATCAGCACCGGCTATAATGGCTTGATCTAGCTCAATAAGTGATTCGACTTCTACTTCTACCGGTTTAGTTGGATGATTAAGTTTTGCTTGCGCTACGGCTTTATCGATGCCACCGCAGGCGGCAATGTGGTTTTCTTTAATTAAAAACGCATCAAATAAGCCAATGCGATGATTTGCGCCACCGCCACATTTGACCGCGTACTTTTGTAATGCACGTAGGCCCGGAATGGTTTTACGGGTATCGAGTAGTTGGGTGTGGGTGCCACTGAGTTCTTTAACATAATGCGCTGTAGTGGTGGCTGTACCTGACAAGGTTTGAACAAAATTAAGTGCGGTACGTTCAGCTGTTAAAATAGCGCGGGCAGAACCTATTGCTGTAAATAAGGTATCGTTAGCTTTAACTGTATCACCATCATTTACCAATACATTAACGGCTACACTCGGATCAACTTGTTTGAATACTTCTAAGATAATGTCTTTACCGCAAAACACGCAATCTTCACGAGTGATCACTTTGGCATTAGCGTGCTGCGCCGCTGGAATTAATTGCGCGGTGATGTCGCCTTGTTCGGCTGTTTGGTAATTTAAATCTTCATCAAGGGCAAGTTTAACCAATTGGCTTAAAAGGCTGTGTGGGATAGACATTATAAAAGCTCATTATAATTAGGAAATTGCACAAATTTTACATGGTTTGAAAGTGAAAGAGAAGGCTGAAGCTATAAGTTTGATTAGGTTCTAGAGAGTGAGGTTCTAGGTTTTAGGAAGTGACTAGATGCTAGGGCATATTCGAAGCTCGTAGCTCGAAGCCCGCGGCATTTGTTCTTATCATTGTGCAAAAGTTTTTTAGTGATTTATTCACCACAGAGATCATCGAGCTCACAGAGGAAAAACCAATAGGTAATAGTGATTAACTTTACTTTTGTCTTCTCGGTGTAGCAAAGCGCCTCGGTGGGCTCGGTGGTGAAATAGTGTGTCTGTGTAAATGTAAAAACAGTCGCGAGGTAAACTCGCTGCTACCAATGCGTAGGTGCGGGTTTACCCCGCGCAATTAAAATTTATTCACAAAGAGGATAAGAGGCGCCGCGCATTAGAGGAAAATAGGAACTAGGTTCTAGGGAAGTGACTAGCTCTAGGTGAACTTACAGCCCGCAGCTCGTTACCCGTAGCCCGTGGCTTTCTGTTCTCGGTGGTGAAATTGGTTTGTCTATGGAAATGTAGAAACAATCGCGAGGTAAACTCGCTGCTACCGGCGCAAAACAATGAAAGTGCTTTGCTGTTATTCTACTTGGAAATCTATTAGCATCTGACTATGCATTTATTTACAGGCCATTATGAATATAAACTATGAAAATAAACTCTTTTGGTGTTGTTAGTACCGCTATCCAGCGACCAAGTACGCATTTTGATGAGCGCCCACTAGGTGAGGAAATATCTTTATTAGTGATTCATAATATTTCCTTGCCAGCAGGGCAGTTTGCCACGCCGTTTGTGGATGATTTGTTTATGGGATGTATTGATTGCCAAGCACACCCTAGCTTTGCTGATTTAAAGGGGTTGAGAGTTTCAGCACATTGTTTTATCAAACGCAGCGGTGAAATAGTTCAGTATGTGCCTTTTAGTAAACGTGCTTGGCATGCTGGCCAGTCTGAGTTTTTAGGACGTAGTCAGTGTAATGATTTTAGTATTGGTATTGAGCTTGAAGGTACAGATACAACGGCGTATACCCAAAATCAATATAATGCATTACAATCCTTAACTAAGACATTGATATATAAATACCCAGCTATCACTCGCGAGCGTATTGTTGGCCATTGTCACATTGCATCAGGGCGAAAAACAGACCCTGGAGACAGTTTTGATTGGAATCATTATTTTGCTGCTATATTTTAACTAGCGCCAATTTGGAAAGAGAAAAGTATGATCTTAATTTCTATAATAATAGCTCTGATATTAGAGCGTTTAGGTGCCCGATCTGATTATTGGCAAATAAGCTATTACGCGCAAGGCTATTTAACACGTTCAAAAAAACAGCTTGGCGAGCAAGGTCTATTCAATTCGCCTGCAGGATTTATTATTTGGCTGTGTTTGCCGGTATTACTTGTGGCGGTTATTTTTACCTTATCTGATTTTGTATTATGGCAGTTAGCCATTAATGTGGCTGTGCTGCTGGTTTGCTTTGGCTGTGCTAAACAACGTGCTTTATATAAGTCCTATTTAAATGCGCTAACCCGTGATGATCAGCAAGCGGCAACCTTATATGCACTGCAAATGGGGCAAAAGAAAACGGAAGAGCAAAAAGGCGGCGAAACTTTTGGACAAACGTTGGCTTGGGTAAACTTTCGTTTTTATTGTGCAGTTATTTTTTGGTTTGTAATATTAGGCGTACCTGGCGCGACCTTGTATGCATTAGTACGTACTTTTGCTGATTTAGTGCAGGACGACCATAAAGTTGTGTATGCCAAACGTTTTAAACTTATTCATTCATTATTATTTTGGCTTGATTGGTTACCAGCCAGAATCGCCAGCTTTGGTTATCTAGTAATAGGTAACTTTAATAAAGGCACCAGTTGCTGGCTGCATTATGCACTCGATTTTACAGTGAGTAACCGTAAAGTGGTTACTAATACCGCGCTTGCCGCAGAGCAAATAGAACAGCAACATTTTGGTTGCGCGTATGAAGCAACTTGTATGATGAAGCTTGTAAAACGAAATGTGTTGTTTTACTTGGTGTTGATTGCCTTGTTTACTTTATTTGGTGGTTTAGCGTAAATAAACAGATGCTAGGTTTTAGGGAAGTAATTGTCGCGAGGTAAACTCGCTGCTACCCGCGCAATTAAAATTTATTCACAAAGAGGTTAAGAGCCGCTGCGCTTTAGAGAAGTAATTATAAAAGTAGTGGCTAGGTGTTTGAGTCTATTCGCAGCTCGAAGCCCGTGGCGTTTTTTTCATTTGCGCTCATTCACTTCTCTTTGTGCAAAAGTCTTTTATTGATTTATTCACCACAGAGAGCACCGAGTTAATAGAGGAAAAACCTGTTAGTAATTAACTTTACTTTTGTATTCTCTGTGTAGCGCGTAGCGCCTCCTGCCCTCAGTGGTGAAATTGGCTGTCTATGTAAATGTAGAAACAGTCGCGAGGTAAACTCGCTGCTACCAATGCGTAGGCGCGGGTTTACCCCGCGCAGTTTAATTTATTATATAGTACACTTCGAGTTCAAAAAAACTCGCCCACTAGTTTTTGATTATCTGGTCAGACCATTGTGTTTTTCTATAAAATTCCTTCCTAAACACTGGCTTTATCTCATACTGTTTGATCTTTGTGCAAAATACGTTAGGGTGTTTTTTAAGGTGCGTCGCAGCGAAATTGACAGCAAACTTGCTTTTTGATAACGTATGGCTCAAATTTGGTATGACCAATTTACCTTTTGGTCTAGTCTCTGGGCACAAACTTGGATTTTTCAGGTTACATTTCCACTACAATGCGGACGTTGATTAATGTCTTTAAAGATTAAAGCAGCAAAACTATCGGATGTTATTTTACAGCAACTTGAGAACATGATTCTTGAGGGCTCATTAGCACCGGGTGAGAAACTGCCGCCAGAGCGTGAATTAGCCAAACAATTTGAAGTGTCTCGCCCTTCATTACGTGAAGCCATTCAAAAGCTAGAGGCAAAAGGCTTAGTAACGCGACGTCAAGGTGGCGGAACGTTTGTAAAAAATCAGCTAGAAGAAGGGCTCACTGATCCGTTATTTGACTTGATCAGTAAACATCCTGAATCACAGTTTGATTTATTAGAGTTTCGTCATGCTCTCGAAGGGATTGCAGCTTATTATGCTGCGCTTCGTGGTACTAGCACTGACTTTGCTAAAGTTAAGCAAAGCTTTGAATGCATTGCATTAGCTAATGATGATTTACTACAAAAAGCCAAAGCAATTAACGCGTTTCACTTTAGTGTGGCAGAAGCCTCGCATAATGTGGTGTTACTGCATTTAGTGCGCGGTATGCGGGTATTGCTTGAGCAAAATGTTTTACAAAATTTAACGGTATTGTTAGAGAAGCCGCATATTAGTTCGCGCTTAGCTGAGCACCGCCGTTTATTGATGGATGCAGTGATTGAAGGGAATCCAGAGCAGGCGCGACTTGCCAGTAATGCTCACTTAGCTTTCATTGAAGAAGCGTTATTGGAAGCAGGTAAAGAGCATTCACGAATTGAGCGTAGTTTAAGACGCACAAAGCAAAATTAAGTAACAAAAAACTAAGTTAAAGATAAATAATTTAAGCAAGTGCTGTATATGGCAACACGATTACCACAGTGCTAATTAAGAACATTCGTATTTTAAACATAAGGAAACCTCCATATGTCTGAAGTCAATAAAATTGACGTAGACGCGCTAGAAACACAAGAGTGGTTACAAGCTCTTGAATCAGTTGTGCGTGAAGAAGGTGTTGAACGTGCTCAGTTTTTACTTGAGCAAGTATTAGAGCAAGCCCGTTTAGACGGTGTTGATATGCCAACAGGTATCAACACAAACTACGTTAATACGATCCCGGTAGATCAAGAACCTGCTTACCCAGGGGACGTAAACCTTGAGCGCCGTATTCGTTCTATTATTCGTTGGAACGCAATCATGATTGTATTGCGTGCTTCGAAAAAAGACCTCGACCTAGGCGGCCATATGGCGTCTTACCAGTCATCAGCGGCGTTTTATGAAGTATGTTTTAACCATTTCTTCAAAGCCCCAAATGATGTAGACGGCGGTGACTTAGTTTATTATCAAGGTCATATTTCTCCGGGTATTTATGCACGTGCATTTGTTGAAGGTCGTTTATCTGCTGCGCAGCTTGATAACTTCCGTCAAGAAGTTGATGGCGAAGGTTTACCATCTTACCCACACCCTAAATTAATGCCTGAATTCTGGCAGTTCCCTACGGTATCTATGGGTCTTGGTCCTATCGCGTCTATTTACCAAGCGCGCTTCTTAAAGTACCTAGATGGTCGTGGCTTAAAAGACACTAAAAACCAACGTGTATACGCGTTTTTAGGCGATGGCGAAATGGATGAGCCAGAATCGCGTGGCGCTATTTCTTTTGCTGCTCGTGAAAAACTAGACAACCTTTGTTACTTAATTAACTGTAACTTACAGCGCCTAGATGGCCCAGTAATGGGTAATGGTAAAATCATTCAAGAGCTTGAAGGTCTATTCAAAGGCGCTGGCTGGAATGTGATCAAGCTAGTGTGGGGCAGCGGCTGGGATATCCTACTAGCTAAAGACACCACAGGTAAGTTATTGCAATTGATGAACGAAACAGTCGATGGCGATTACCAAACTTATAAAGCTAAAAATGGCGCGTACGTACGTGAACATTTCTTTGGTCGTTACCCTGAAACAGCAGCACTTGTTGCTGATATGACAGATGACGAAATCTTCGCGCTTAAGCGTGGTGGTCATGAGCCATCAAAATTATTCGCTGCATTCAAAAAAGCAGAAGAGACCAAAGGTCGCCCAACAGTTATCCTAGCTAAAACTGTAAAAGGTTACGGCATGGGTGAAGCGGCTGAAGGTAAGAATATTGCTCACCAAGTGAAAAAAATGGACATGTCACACGTTGCCCATTTACGTTCACGTTTAGGTCTTGATGATTTAGTATCTGAAGAGCAACTTGCAGAACTTCCTTATTTAACACTTGAAGAAGGTTCGGCTGAGCACAAGTACTTACATGCTCGCCGTGATGCACTTAAAGGTTATACGCCAAAACGTATTCCTAACTTTACTGAAAAGTTAGTACTGCCAGAAGTAGAAGCGTTCAAGCCACTACTTGAAGAGCAAAAGCGTGATATCTCTACCACTATGGGCTTTGTTCGTGCACTTAATATCTTATTGAAAGATAAAGGTATTGGTAAAAACATCGTACCAATTATTGCCGATGAAGCGCGTACCTTTGGTATGGAAGGTTTATTCCGTCAAATCGGTATTTATAACCCGCATGGCCAAAACTATACGCCGCAAGACCGTGATATCGTTTCTTACTACAAAGAAGCAACATCGGGTCAAGTATTGCAAGAAGGTATCAACGAGTTAGGTGCAATGTCATCGTGGGTTGCTGCGGCAACATCATACAGCACTAACGATTTACCAATGATCCCATTCTATATCTACTATTCAATGTTCGGTTTCCAACGTGTTGGCGACATGGCATGGATGGCGGGTGACCAACAAGCACGTGGTTTCTTATTAGGTGCTACTGCCGGTCGTACAACATTAAACGGTGAAGGCCTACAGCACGAAGATGGTCACAGCCATATTCTTGCTAACACAGTACCTAACTGTATCTCTTACGATCCAACATACGCTTACGAAGTAGCGGTTATTGTTCAAGATGGTATTCGTCGTATGTACGGTGAAAGCCAAGAAAACATTTACTACTACCTAACGCTTATGAACGAAAACTATGCACAACCTGCTATGCCAGAAGGTGCTGAAGAAGGTATTCGTAAAGGTATCTACAAGCTAGAAAGCTACGCAGGCAAAAAAGCCAACGTACAGCTATTAAGCTCAGGTACTATCATGACTGAAGTGCGTAAAGCAGCCGCGATTTTAAGTGATGATTACGGTATTGCATCTGATGTGTATTCAGTAACGTCGTTTAACGAATTAACTCGTGAAGGGCAAGATGTTGAGCGTTTCAATATGCTTAACCCTGAAAGCGAACAGAAGACTGCCTACATCACCAGTGTATTAAATGACTCAGTGACTGTTGCCGCAACGGATTACATGAAAAACTACGCAGAACAAGCGCGTTCATTCATTCCAAGCAGCAACTACAAAGTATTAGGTACCGATGGTTACGGTCGTTCTGATAGCCGTGAAAACCTTCGTCGTCACTTTGAAGTTAACGCCAGCTACGTAGTAGTTGCGACGTTATCTGAACTTGCTAAACGTGGTGAAGTTGAGAAGTCAGTTGTGGTTGAAGCACTTAAAAAGTTCAACATCGACACTAACAAACTTAATCCACTGTACGCATAAGAGGTTTGCAATGAGTATTGAAATTAAAGTACCAGATATCGGTGGCGATGAAGTCGAAGTAACCGAAATTCTAGTGAGCGTTGGTGACAAAGTTGACGTTGACCAATCATTACTAACTGTTGAGGGTGATAAAGCCTCAATGGAAGTACCTGCGGCACAAGCCGGTACTGTAAAAGAAATCAAAGTAAACGTGGGCGACACGGTTACTACGGGTTCTTTAGTATTCTTGTTTGAAGGTGAAGAGCAAGCATCTAGCGAAGCGCCTGCAGAACCAGCAAAATCTGAAGATGCAGCACCTGCTGCGTCTTCAGGTTCAACAACTAAAGAAGTCACCGTACCAGATATCGGCGATGATGAAGTTGAAGTAACGGAAATCATGGTTGCTGTTGGCGACACTGTTGAAGAAGAACAATCTATCTTAAACGTTGAAGGCGACAAAGCGGCAATGGAAGTACCAGCGCCGTTTGCAGGTACTGTTAAAGAAATTAAAGTTGCCGCTGGCGATAAAGTAAAAACAGGCTCTTTAGTGTTTGTTTTTGAAGTGGCTGGTAGTGAGCCTGCAGCTGCGAAAGCAGAAACAGCGCCAGCTCAAGAGTCTGCGCCGGCACAAAGTTCAGCGCCAAGCAGTAAAGAAGTAAACGTGCCTGATATCGGCGGTGATGAGGTTGAAGTCACTGAAGTGATGGTTGCAGTAGGCGATAAGGTTACTGAAGATCAGTCAATCTTAAACGTTGAAGGCGACAAAGCGGCAATGGAAGTACCAGCACCATTTGCCGGTACTGTTAAAGAGATTAAAGTTGCTGCGGGCGATAAAGTATCGACCGGTTCACTTATCTTTGTATTTGAAGTGCAAGGCAGTGCACCTGCAGCTACCGCTGAAAAAACGGCTTCTGAATCTGCACCAGCAGCGAAAGCAGAATCAGCTCCAGCTCCACAAGCAGCGCCTGCAAAAGCGAGCAATGAAAGCTTTGAAAACAATAGTGCGTATGCTCATGCATCGCCAGTTGTTCGCCGCTTAGCCCGTGAGTTTGGTATTAACCTTGCGAACGTAAAAGGCTCAGGTCGTAAAAATCGCGTTGTGAAAGAAGACGTGCAAGACTATGTGAAGAACTTAGTTAAGCAAGTTGAGTCAGGCCAATTAGCGACAGCTTCTGGCAATGCTGGCGGTAGTGAGCTTGGTTTAATTCCATGGCCAAAAGTTGATTTTGCTAAATTTGGTGAAATCGAAGAGAAAAAACTATCTCGTATTCAAAAGCTATCGGGTAAAAACTTACACCGTAACTGGGTGCAAATTCCACATGTTACGCAGTTTGATGAAGCTGATATCACAACTCTTGAAGAGTTCCGTAAAGAGCAAAATGCCCTTAGCGAGAAGAAAAAGCTAGGTGTTAAAATCACCCCGCTGGTATTTGTAATGAAAGCAGCAGCGAAAGCACTTGCTGAGTTCCCTACATTTAACTCATCACTATCTAACGACGGTGAAAGCTTAATTCTTAAGAAGTACATCAATATCGGTGTTGCAGTTGATACGCCAAACGGTTTGGTTGTGCCAGTATTTAAAGATGTTGATAAGAAAGGCATCATTGAATTATCGCGTGAATTAATGGAAGTATCTGTTAAAGCGCGTGACGGTAAACTTACCTCGTCTGATATGCAAGGTGGCTGTTTTACAATTTCAAGCCTTGGTGGTATTGGCGGTACAGCCTTTACGCCAATCGTAAATGCCCCAGAAGTTGCTATTTTAGGTGTCTCTAAATCAGAAATTAAACCTAAGTGGAATGGCAAAGAGTTTGAACCAAAACTAATGGTTCCACTTTCTATGTCTTACGACCATAGGGTGATTGACGGTGCACTAGCGGCACGCTTTACTGTAACTTTAGCAAGTTACATGAGCGATATTCGCCAATTAGTAATGTAAGCAATTGCTGCATGTAGCGAAATAAATAGAATCAAATCCCAGCCAGTTGTTTTTTGCTGGGATTTTTACCATTTGCAATGATACAATATTTGTATATTTTGCATAAATTTTTGATCTGCTCTCCCTTTCTGCCTTGCAGAAACATGGCAGTTAAACTTTAGGGCAGTGTCCCGTTCAAACAATTAAGGTAAAAGCATGAGCAACGAATTAAAAACTCAAGTTGTTGTACTAGGCGGTGGTCCTGGTGGTTATTCTGCGGCTTTCCGTGCTGCTGACTTGGGCTTAGAAGTAACAGTAGTAGAATCTCGCGACACATTAGGCGGTGTATGTCTTAATGTTGGTTGTATTCCTTCGAAAGCACTTTTACACGTAGCTAAAGTAATTGATGATGCAGCAGAAATGTCATCTCATGGTGTTACTTTTGGCGCACCACAAATTGATTTAGATAAAATTCGTTCGTGGAAAGAGTCAGTTGTTAGCCAACTTACTGGTGGCCTAGACGGCATGGCTAAAATGCGTAAAGTTAAAGTGGTTTACGGTTACGGTAAATTCACAGGTAGCAACACGCTTGATGTTGAAGGCGCTGACGGTAAAACAACAATTACTTTTGATAACGCTATCATTGCTGCTGGTTCTAAACCTGTAAACTTACCTTTCATTCCTGAAGATGACCGCGTAATTGATTCAACCGGTGCACTAGAGCTTAAAGACATCCCTGAAAAGCTATTAGTATTAGGTGGTGGTATTATTGGTCTTGAAATGGGTACTGTGTATCGCGCACTAGGTTCTGCAATCGACGTAGTTGAATTTGCTGACCAACTAGTACCAGCTGCTGATAAAGACATCATCAAGATTTACCAAAAATACGTAAGTGATAAATTTAACGTTATGCTATCAACTAAAGTTGTTGGCGTAGAAGCGAAAGATGATGGCTTATACGTTACATTTGAAGGTAAAAACGCACCAGCTGAACCAGTACGTTATGACAAAGTATTAGTTGCTGTTGGTCGTACACCAAACGGTAACTTATTAGATGCTGACAAAGCGGGTGTTAATGTTGATGAGCGTGGCTTCATTAATGTTGATAAGCAACTTAAAACTAACGTTGACCACATCTTCGCGATTGGTGACTTAGTTGGCCAACCTATGCTTGCGCACAAAGCGGTTCATGAAGGTCACGTTGCAGCTGAAGTTATCTCAGGTCAAAAACATTACTTTGATCCGAAATGTATTCCTTCAATTGCCTATACTGATCCAGAAATCGCTTGGGTTGGCGTAACTGAGAAAGAAGCAAAAGAGCAAGGCTTAAGCATTGAAACAGCTGTATTCCCATGGGCTGCATCAGGTCGTGCAATTGCATCTTCTCGTACTGAAGGTTCTACTAAACTGATCTTTGATAAAGAAAGTGGCCGTATTATCGGTGGTGCTATGATTGGTATTAACGCAGGTGAAATGCTGGGCGAAATCGGTCTAGGTATCGAAATGGGTGCTGACGGTGAAGATTTAGCATTAACTATTCATGCTCACCCAACATTGAACGAATCAATCGGTCTTGCAGCTGAAATATTTGAAGGTTCAATCACTGATTTACCAAACAAAAAAGCAGTTAAAAAGAAGAAGTAAGTTCTTTTAGTTAATTGTTTAAAAACCCAAGCCACGGCTTGGGTTTTTTGTTTTGTAGGCGCGGGTGTGTAATATGTAATACCTTGTAGGCGCGGGTTTACCCCGCGCAATTAGATTAAAGTTCGTTTAGTGATTAATTCACCACCGAGAACACAGAGAAGAAATAAGTGATTTTTTAATTTGGTTTCTCTGTGTAGCGCGAAGCGCCTTTGTGCCCTCAGTGGTAAATAATGGGCTTTATCGCGAGGTAAACTCGCTGCTACCAATACGTAGGCGTGGGTTTACCCTGCGCAAATGTGTTATAATATCCGCCGAACAAATTTAGGTACTATTTTAGGTAATAAACCACGTGAATAAACGCTCTTCTAATTCAGTACTTACTTTGCGTGCCCAGCAAATTAGTGAATCTCGCCGTGAGTTTAATGCTCGTGGCGGTAAAATGGATCGCTGTGAGCGATGCTTAATCGCGAAGCATTACTGTATTTGTGACGGTGTGGAGCAGGCTGATAGTCAGGCGGCGGTATGCTTACTTATGTATCACAACGAGAGTTTTAAACCCTCTAATACAGGGCGATTAATTGCTGAAATTATTCCTGATAATCATGCTTTTCGTTGGGACAGGACTGATCCTGACGATAAACTATTAGCCTTATTAAATGACCCGCAATATCAACCTATGGTGATATTTCCTGCTACAGATGTTGAAGATACTGCACGCGTTATTACTGATGTACAACACCAGCCTAATAAACGTCCCTTGTTTATCTTTTTAGATGGCACATGGCGTGAAGCGAAAAAAATGATCCGCAAAAGCCCTTATCTCGATAATTTACCCGTGCTGTCGATCACCGCTGAAAAACTGTCTGACTATCGCTTACGGGTTGCCCCGCATGCTCACCAACTTGGCACTGCTGAAGTGGCCATTATGGTGTTAGCACTGGCAGGGGAGTCTGATGCAGCAACTAAGCTTGAACAGCATTTTATGAAGTTTCGCGACGCGTATTTGTTAGGAAAGCGCAATAAAGGCAGGCCGACGTAGGTTTTAGTTTATCCCGCGCAAATATATAATTGAGATGCTGGATAAAACTATGTTGCTTCTGTCGCGATGTAAAATCGCTTATATGGACTCCTCCTATTGCACAAGCCTTTTTACATTAAAATGATGTGATTGCGTGCTTATATACGGGCTCTAATGAGGCGCTACCTCGGCCACTTTGATGTTTTCGCGCCCTTGTGCCTTATCTGCTACACGGTATCTTCGTACACTAGCGATTTTTCAGGCTCTCAAGGGTGGGTCTCACCACTTAATGCTCTATCTTGGCTTGTTCAATTCTTTTGTTTACTGACTTTTTATTTTTACGCGGTTAATAATCTTGCTTCATAACTCGTTCCATTTTTGAGTAAGGCGTAGGCTGTTCGCATTGTTTTGTTTGCTAATGCAATAGCGGCGCACTTGACACCTTTTCTTATTAGAAGGTTTTTTATCCATCGTTCTTTTTCTGTCGTGGCTTCTCTGTTTTTTAATTTACTCACTACTGAGCGAGCGCCTAAAAATAGGTTTCGTCTTAATGCACCACCTCGTCTTTTGGGTATGCGCCCTATCTTTGCTTTGCCACCTGTCGAATGCTGTAATGGTGTCACTCCTGCACACGCCGCAGCACTTCTTCCATCGTTAAACTGTGTCGTGTTACCTAAAAAAGACAGGAGCTCGATAGCCGTGATTGGGCCGACTCCTTCGAGAGCCATTAAGCGTTGACAGCCATCATTTTGTTTTGCAATACGCTCTATTTGTTTTTGCAGCTCTACCTTATTGTCACACTGCTGTTTATAAAGTGAATAGCTGAGCGCGAGAGCATGCTTTAGTTCTAGCGGCAGTGTGTTTTCTGCATCTTCTAAAATATCGGGTATGGCTGCTTTAAATGCGGCCTCACTTTGGTTAATCACAATACCAAACTCAAGGAGTAGCCCGCGTATTTGGTTTGATAACTGAATTTTTTGTTTATCTGCTAACGCTCTTACTTTGCTAAGTGACTGTAAAGCCTGCTCTTCAATGGTAAGAATTTTACACGAACGAACATTCGGGACTCGACTGGCAACGGCTATTGCGATTGCATCGTTCGCATCTGTTTTTTGCCCCTGTCTAAATGCTTTCACGAACAAAGGGTCAAGGAGTATTACATCATGACCAAAAGACTGCGCAGTGCGCGCAAAATGCTGGGCGCTTGCGCATGCCTCCATAGCAACAACCGACGGTTTTGCTTTAACTAATAACTCAAGCAGCGTTTGACGGTTAACTGATTTATTGGACATCAGTTTGTTGCCTTTAAACTGCGCCGCTTGGAAAGTATTTTTTGCTAAATCAATAGCAACTAAATTACAATATGCCATGTATGGACTCCTAATTTGGTAAAAGATTCTCTGCAGTTTCTTTATACCGTACACTCCCGTTAATGGGGGGGAGTCCATACATCTGCTACGACTTTGTGATATCTCGTAGGCGCGGGTTTACCCCGCGCAAATGTGCGACAAAAAATTTAACAACATTTAAGCTATGAGCTATTTTTATACTTTACCTACAAGGATTGGTAGATGTATAAATCACAAAATCTAAGAAAAGGGCGGGTTTCTTTACCACATCACTTTTATGCTATTACCCTCGTTACACATAATCGCAGCAACTACTTTGTAAACTTGGATTTTAATCGTCACATTATAAAACAAATGCAATTATTAGAAGTACAAGAATACCTCAAATCTAATGCGTTTATTATTATGCCAAATCATATCCATTGGCAATTTCAGTTGCTCATTAACAGCCCCTTACCACAAATAATCCGTTGCTTTAAAGGACGAACTGCAGCCGCTTGCCGTGAATTCGGTATTTATAAATTATGGCAAAAAGGGTATTACGATCATTTAATTCGAGATGAAGATGATTTAGTTAAAAATGCGCGTTATATAATCGCGAATCCACTAAGAGCTGGTTTGGTTAAAAATGTTGCTGATTATCCATACTGGGATTGTGTTTATGTATGAGTCTAGCATTTTGGTGATGTAGGCGCGGGTTTACCCCGCGCAATTAGATTAAAGTTCGTTCAGTGATTAATTCACCACCGAGAACACAGAGAAGAAATAAGTGATTTTTTACTTTGGTTTCTCTGTGTAGCGCGAAGCGCCTTTGTGCCCTCAGTGGTAAATAATGGGCTTTATCGCGAGGTAAACTCGCTGCTACGAATGGGCAATATCTCGTAGGCGCGGGTTTACCCCGCGCAAATGCAAAATGTAAATACGGGATAAAATTCAGCCGTGGAACAACCCATGTCGCGATGTAAAATCGCTGCTACGAATGTGCAATATCTCGTAGGCGCGGGTTTACCCCGCGCAAATGAAAAATGTAAGAACGTTATAAAGCTCAGCTGCGGAACAACCCATGTCGCGATATGAAATCGCTGCTACGAATGGGCAATATCTCGTAGGCGCGGGTTTACCCCGCGCAATTAGATTAAAGTTCGTTCAGTGATTAATTCACCACCGAGAACACAGAGAAGAAATAAGTGATTTTTTACTTTGGTTTCTCTGTGTAGCGCGAAGCGCCTCTGTGCCCTCAGTGGTAAATAATGGGCTTTATCGCGAGGTAAACTCGCTGCTACCAATACGTAGGCGTGGGTGGTTTACCCCGCGTAAATGCAAAATGTAAATACGGGATAAAATTCAGCCGCGAAACAACTCCTGTCGCGATATAAAATCGCTGCTACAAATTTGTAATATCTTGTAGGCGCGGGTTTACCCCGCGCAAATGTAAAGTGTAAATACGGGATAAAATTCAGCCTCGAAACAACCTCTGTCGCGATGTAAAATCGCTGCAACGAATAGGCAATATCTTGTTGGCGTGGGTTTTCAGCGTAACATGTAATAAAAAAGCGCGCTGTAACTTAATACACCGCGCTTTTTTAAACTTAAAACTTACCGCTTATAACTTAAAGCTCAGCTCCCAAATCAATGTGATACCACAATTAAGCGAATGGCATCTAACTGCAACTGTGCTTTGCCGATATAACTTGTCAGCTCTGTGCGTTGCTTATCGTAGAAGGTAAGTTCTTCTTCACGGATATTAGGGTTGATCTGTTTCAGCGCCGCTAAACGCGCCTGCTCTTCACTGAGCGATTGTTGCATTTGCTCAAGCGCCGCAGTGCGAATGACTTCTAACTTAGTTTGCGCCATTTCTTGGGCGGTTTTAAGCATTGGGTGAATCGCACTTTGTAATGCGCCAGCTAGTTTACTGGCTGTTTGACGGCCTACCGCAGAAAGCTGCTGATTAAAGCCATCAAAGCCGACGTTATCAGCTAAGTTGTTGCTGGCTTTATCTAGCAAAATACGAATCGGCGTCGGCGGTAAAAAGCGGCCAACTTGCAGCGCTTTTGGTGCCATGGCTGCTGCTACGTAAATTAGCTCAACAAAAAAGGTACCTGGTGGTAATTTTTTGTTTTTAAGTAATGCGACTGACGCAGTACCAAAGTCATCATCACAGATCATGTCTAAGGTGCCTTGCACCATAGGGTGATCCCAGCTGATGAAATGCACATCTTCTTGTGCAAGTGCAGTGTCACGGTCAAATGTGACTGTCATGCCGTCGTCTTTTAAACTTGGGAATGACGGATTTAGCATATGCTCAGTTGGCTTTAAGATAATAGTATTTTCACCTTTGTCTTCTTGGCTAACGCCAAAGGTATCAAACACGTTGATCATATAACTTGGTAGTTCAAATTGGTTGTCTAGTTTTTCAATATCAACAACCAGCGAGTCTGCTGCACCTTGGCCCGATGAGTGTAACTCAAGCAAACGGTCACGGCCGCTTTCCATTTGTTTACGCAGCACTGCGTTTTGACCGGCTACTTGCTCTAGTAATGGCTCTAGCTCGTCTTCATCACAGTTATGGGCGGCAATAAACTCAAGTAGCTCATCTTTAAACTCTTTATACAAAAGTTGTCCGGTGCTTGAGGTGGTTTCAAAGGCATCTAAGCCTTCGTTATACCAACGCAGTAATACTTCTTGTGCGCTGCTTTCAAAGTACGGCACATGAATGTTGATATCTTGAGTTTGACCAATACGGTCGAGGCGACCAATACGCTGCTCAAGTAAGTCAGGGTTCAGTGGTAAATCAAATAACACTAAGTGATGAGCAAACTGGAAGTTACGACCCTCAGAGCCAATCTCAGAGCACAGCAATATTTGTGCGTTGTCGTACTCGTCAGCAAAAAACGCGGCGGCGCGGTCACGCTCAATAATTGTCATCCCTTCGTGGAACACAGAGGCTTTAATCGCTTCGCGTTCACGCAGGATTTGCTCAAGGCTGATAGCGGTTTCGGCTTTAGCACAAATAAGCAGGACTTTTTCCCGTTTAAGGGTTTTTAGGGTGTCGATCAACCATTCTACTCGAGGATCAAATTGTCCCCAGCTAGCGCTTTCGCCTTCAAACTCTTGGAATATTTTTTCAGGGAATAGGGCGCGTTGCGCGCTAAGCTCTGCATTTTTAATGCCGCTCATATTGCCCAATACTGAAATTGCCGTTTTATATTGTTTCGGCATCGCCATCGGGTAGGCGTGTAGTTTGCGACTAGGGTAGCCGTCAATGCCGCTACGGCTATTTCTAAATAAAATACGGCCTGTGCCATGGCGATCTAATAACATCGCCAAAATTTCTTTACGGGCAGCTGCGTCGCCATTTTGTGCTTGTTCAAGCACCGTTGTGATATCGGTTTCTTTTAATAGCTCAATTAGCGTGGCTTTGGCGCTGTCGTCTAGCGCTTGCTGTTGCAGTAACTGATTTGCAGCCTCTGCCACATGCTTATAGTTACTTTCTTCAGCAACAAAGGCATCGTAGTCATAAAAGCGATCAGGATCGAGTAACTGTAGGCGCGCAAAGTGGCTGCGGTGACCAAGTTGATCCGGTGTTGCCGTTAATAGTATTAGCCCTGGAATATCTTGGCTAAGCTCAGCCATACGTTGATATTCAGTGCTTGGTTTACCGTTGGTAATACTTAAATGATGCGCTTCATCAACAATCAGTAAATCCCAATCAGCCATTGTTGCTTGTTCAAACCAGCGTTTTTTCTTGGTTAAAAACTCAAGGCTAGTTAGTACTAACTGTTCAGTGTCGAATACATTTGGTGAGTCGGCAAAGGCTTCATCGCAACGCTCTTCATCAAAAATTGAAAAGTGTAAATTAAAGCGGCGCAGCATTTCAACTAACCACTGATGCTGTAAGTTCTCCGGCACTACGATGAGCACTCGGCTTGCGCGACCACTGATAATTTGTTGATGTAAAATCATCCCCGCTTCAATGGTTTTACCAAGGCCTACTTCATCAGACAATAACACTCGAGGAGCAAATCGTTTACCGACCTCTTGTGCAATATAAAGCTGATGCGGAATTAAGCTTGCGCGCTGGCCAATCAAACCCTTAATAGGTGATTGTTGGCGTTCAAACTGGTGTTGCCATGTTTGATAGCGCAATGTATAGCGATCAAAGCGGTCAACTTGGCCGGCAAATAAGCGATCTTGTGGTTTATTAAATTTGATGAAGTGATCTAAAAACGTTTCTTTTAATTGTGCTTTTTCACCGTTATCAATACGAGTGCCGTGATAACAAAGTAAATCACCGATAGGTTCAATTGACTCGACTTCAAGTTCCCATTCTTCAACGCTTTTGATCACATCACCAGGATTAAATGCCACGCGGGTAACCGGTGCTTCTAACATTGAGTAAACACGGTTTTCGCCACTGGCGGGAAATAAAATGCTGACCTGACGGCCCTCAAGGGCAACCACTGTGCCTAATCCTAAATCTGACTCTGTATCACTGATCCAACGCTGACCTAAGGAAAAATTCATGTATGTCTCGTCTATGAAGAAAAAGGCGGCTATGTTACCTGTTAGCTAACACCACTGCAAGGTGCGAACCAGCTGACTTTTAATTAATTTAATAACTGTGAATTATTCCTATTAAAGTTGTTGCAATAAGGATTAATTCAAAACAAAAAAAGGTTTGTCATAAAACAGACTTTTATGACATCTAAGCTAAACTTAGAATATACCGAGCAATTAAGTTTTTCAGGGTGAACATTCAACCCGTTTTACTTGATTAGTTGGGTATAGCATAAAAATCATAAAACGTAAGGAAAGTGCTATGGAAAAAGCTTCGAACCTTGATAGTAAAATGTATGTGCTAGATACCAATGTATTGCTTCACGAACCCCTCGCGTATTTATCATTCCAAGAACACGATGTTGTAATTCCCATGACAGTTTTAGAGGAACTGGATCATATAAAAGATCGTAAGCATGATGTTAGCCGTGATGCCCGTGTGGCCATTCGTGGTTTGGATGAAGTACTCAAAGATGCCACACCAGAACAAATGCTCAAAGGCGTCGCTCTACCTAGTAATAAAAAGGCCAAAGCGTCTTCGGCTGGCACACTTATTATTGTTAATGATCATTTATTTGCCGATTCTATCTCAGGTTTACCTGGCAACGAAAATGACCACCGTATTATCAATTGTGCCGTGCACCTACAAAAACAACATCCTAATAGCAAAGTGGTGTTAGTTACCAAAGATATTAATATGCGTTTAAAGGCCAAAGGCGCAGGGCTTAAATTTGTTGAAGATTATCGTACCGATCAGCTGATTGATGATATTGCTTTGCTCTCCAGTGGTTATAAAAAAATTGCTGGCGATTTTTGGCAGCATGTGGGCGAATGTGAAACACAACAACATGGTCGTGATGCGTTTCATAAAGTGGCAAAAAGTTTGATCCCCGATGTATTTTGCAATGAATATTTACTTGATGACAGCGGTCAGTTTGCCGCACGAGTCAAATCTTATGATGAGCAGCATATTATGCTCAAAGATATCGGTGTTGAGCGTTTAATGCATCAGTCGGCATGGGGAGTAAAGCCAAAAAATATTTATCAAGGCATGGCAATGGATGCGTTACTCGATCCCAGTATTGAATTAGTTATTTTAACAGGTCCTGCAGGATGCGGAAAAACATTACTAGCGCTTGCCTGTGCTTTGGAAATGGTGGTTGAAAAAGGTATTTACGATAAGGTAATTGTCACCCGAAATACTCCTGAAATTGCTGAGTCGATCGGTTTTTTACCAGGTACCGAAGAGGAAAAAATGGCACCATGGTTAGCTGCGATCACCGATACCTTAGAGGTATTACACAAAGGTGACGAAAACCCTATTTCAAGCCGTAACTATATTATGGAAAAGGCAAACATACAGTTTAAATCAGTTAACTTTATGCGTGGTCGCAGCATTCAAAATGCCGTGGTCATTTTAGATGAAAGCCAAAACCTTACTGCCTCACAGCTGAAAACTATTATTACCCGTTGTGGTGAAGGTACTAAGTTAATTTGCTCTGGTAACCTTGCGCAAATAGATAGTAACTACTTAACTCCAGTTACTTCTGGTTTAACTTATATTGTGGAGCGCTTCAAAGATTTTGAAGGCAGCGCCACGGTTAACTTAAATGGTGTGGTGAGAAGCCGTTTAGCATCGTTTGCGGAAGAAAATTTATAACTTGCGCAGTCCCACTTGGCTCGCTAACCTTGTTGACAAATTTAGCGCCAAGCATCGGATTGTAGATTGAATTTTCTACCTTTAAAACATTACTATCGTTCACTGGCTGTGGCACTTATTGTGCCGCTGCTGGTGGCTTTTCTATTATGTTTACACTTATATAATATTAAATTAGATCGCGCCGTAGCTAAACGCGAAGCTGATTTTGCTAATGTAGCGGCGCAAGTTGCGTTTTTAATGAATGCGACAGACGACTTGGTTAGTACTTTATTTGCCCAATATGAACAACCCATTTCTTATCGATTTGATCAACAATGGCTTGAAGATATTAATCAGCAAGACAGTTACTACTACCGGGAAATTCCCAATGGAGGTGGTGAAATTGTCGGCCAGGGTAAATTTTCTTCCTCCCCTAATGCAATTGCACAATGGCAACAAGTCATTGCGATGGGACCTGCCTTTAATACGACATTATCGTTAGTTCAATCTTTGGCTGCGGTCGCTTACGTTAACGAACAGGGTTTTGCTTATATCAAGCGTCGCCATGACTGCGATAGCTTAATGTTAACCCAATTACTTGATGGTCAACTTCGTCCTGTATTTTCAGGTGATTCACTAAGTTCTAGTGCCGTTATCAAAATTGCTGGTAAAAACTACTTATCAATAGGGCGTGCGCGTGAGCAGGGCAGTGAAGATTATATTATTTTGATTTATGACTTATCGGCAGTATCGCAATGGCTAAAAAAAATATCACCACGCAGTGGCGAATATATATTTTTAAATAGTGCACAGCACGTCATTATCAGCTCACTTTATGATATTGAAGAAGACACACCATTAGCGGAGTATTGGCCTTCAGCTAAAGCGCCATTAGCAGAATTAGATAATCAGGGTAATCTCACTCTTTTACAAGCGCAAAAGCAGCTACCAATTTATGCGGGTTATTTTGCATCGCATGATGAATTAGCCTCACCGATTGTAACTGATGTATTAATTGAACTTACTTTTTTGAGTATGTTTTTAGTGATGATGTTCAGTACCTTGTTATGGTTAAGCCAGCGTATTTTTGTGAAACCCATGACATATTTAATGGCGTATCTTGAACAAAATGAGGAGCACTATAAAGATTATTCAAATTATCATATACCAGCAAACTGGCAGCCGTGGTTTAGCCGAATTAAGTGGGTGCTTAACAAAAATCAGCAGTTGGTAAACTCATTGCAGCAGGCAAATAGTGAACTTGATGACCAAGTAAAAATAAAGACCCGTGAACTCGCGCGCAGTTATGAGGCTAAAGAACGCCACTTAGCATTATTGAATACTATGCTCAATAGTGTGCCAGATCTTATTTATTTTAAAAACATTGATGGCTCATTCTTAGGATGCAATCGTGCTTATGAACAATACATAGGTCTTGAGCAAGAGCAGTTAGTTGGCTTACAGTTATGTGATATTAGTGATGATAATGGTCAGATCAGCGAATTAGAGCAACAAGTTTTAACAACCAAAACTAAAGCTGAGCAACGTCTTGAAACCCAGCAGCAAACATTTCAATTAACCATCGCGCCATTTTATAACGATCAAAATCAGTTACTAGGTTCAATGGGGATTGGCCGGGATATAACTGCTCAACAACAAGCTCTTTTGGCATTAAAAGCGTCAGAGTCTAAGTTTCGCAGCGCCATAGAGTATGCTGCTAATGGAGTGATTTTACTTTCACTTGAACAGACCGTATTACAACTTAATCGAACTGCGCGAAAGATTTTTAAGATTGATAAAACTGAGCAGGATTTATTATTAGTGGATTTATTTCCACAGCAACAGTGGCAAGAAATAGCAACGCTTTTAGCTTTATTGCTGAGTGAGAAAAAGAAAGTTTACCACCTTACTTTAGGACAAGAAGAGCTAAATTGCTGGTGGCAGCTGAGCGTCTCTTTAGTATGGGATGAGCAACAAGCACCTTACTATTATGTTATTCATATTCAAGATGTCAGTGCATTGACTCAGGCCAAACAAGATGCCGAGCGGGCAACCGAGGCCAAAAGTCGGTTTATTGCTAACTTAAGCCATGAAATACGCACGCCACTGCATGCTGTGACAGGCCTTATTGATATGGTAACTCAGCAAGGCTCAACAGCGCAGCAGCAACAGCATGCAGTTCAAGCAAAAAATGCTGCGCAAAGTTTATTAACCATGCTTAATCGAATGCTTGATTTTGCGCGAATCGAAAATAACCAAGTGCAATTAGACTTAGTTGATTTTGCTGTAGTTGCACTTGTTGACAGCTGCGAGAGTGTATTAATAGGGCTCTGCCAGCAAAAAGATTTGGCTTTTAATATCGATATTGATCCGCTAATTGCTCCGCAGTTAGTCGGCGATTACATTCGCTTACAGCAAGTGCTCGGTAATTTACTCACCAATGCCGTGAAATTTACTGAACATGGCAGTATCACTTTGAAAATAACAGCCGTTGAATTGACGCCAACAAAACAAACCCTGTGTTTTAAAGTGATTGACACCGGGATCGGTATTGATAAAGCTGATCAGAGTCGATTATTTGACGCATTTACGCAAGGCGACGAATCACTCACTCGCACCCATCAAGGTGTTGGTCTAGGGCTCGCTATAGTCAAACACGAATTGGCATTAATGGGAGCTGAAATTAAAGTTGTCAGTAATAAAGGCCAAGGTAGTCAGTTTTTCTTTACTATAACCTTTAATGTTGCCGCTCAAATCGACCCTATCGACTGGCACAATACTTTAGTGATTCATTCTGAGCGGGGAATTAATTTACCTGCCGCATTAGCGCCATTAAAACCGCTAGAATTTTCTGAGTTAGCTGAATTAACAGACCACGCTGTATTAGCAGATTATCAGCGGATCATCATTAATGACGTTGATCTACCGAGAGTTATAACGCGAGACAATATAAAAACAGCATTGATGAGTAATAACACGCAGCTTTATGTTGTTAAAAATGATCCAAATACTCCGCTGCCAACTCTTAAAGGTATGCAAATGTGCAGTGTGAAAAATTCTGCATTAGTGCAACGAATACAGCAAGTTGAGCCGGTATCTAAACGCCCTGATGTAAATCTGACAGCGGCAGAGAGTAAACTCAACGTTGCGGGCTTACTAGTGTTAGTTATTGATGATAATCAGCTTAATTTAGATATTGTTAGTAATATCTTAAGCAAAGCACATATTAATGTAATGACGGCAAATTCGGCGATGGCAGGGATAGATTTGGTTGCACAAGTCATGCCTGATCTGATCTTAATGGATATTCAAATGCCAGAAGTCGATGGGTTGCAAGCAACCGCTTTATTGCGACAACGTTATGATCAACAGCAATTACCTATTTTTGCGCTAACTGCGCATTGTGAAGCAGCTGACGAGCAACGCTCACTTGCAGTGGGTATGAATAAACATTTAACAAAACCAGTAGTTGCAGCGACGTTATTAGCGGCGATAAATGAGCTGAGAATTACCGGCGCTGTTTTTTATAATCATTCTTTTGCATTAGAACAATTCTCGGGCCATAATGATTTACTACAGGTAATGTTGGGTAAACTTGCTAAGTTGTGTGTAAGCCATCTGCAGCAATTAAAAGTGCCGATGCAAACAAAAGCGTTGGAACGATTAGTGCATAGTATTAAAGGTGTGTCAGGAAACCTTGGCTTTAATCGCCTAAGTGCTACCGCTCAGCAATTAGAAAGTAGACTACGTAAGACACCAGACGTAGGGCAAATATCCCTGAGTCAGTTAGAGTTCGAATTAGTACAAGTAAATAGATACATTCAAATACAAGGCTCAGTAAATGTTGAAGAAAGCCAAAATACTGATCGTTGATGACGACCCATTAAATCGATTAGTGTTGGAAAAAACATTAGCGAATGATCACGAAATATTTTTAGTTGAAAGTGGTGAAAAAGCCCTTACATTTGTTAAATCAACGGCGGTTGACTTAATTATCCTCGATATAGTAATGCCCGGCATTAATGGCTATGAGGTGTTAATTCAGTTAAAAGAAAATTCAACTACGCACGCTATTCCAGTCATCTTTATTTCAGCTAATACAAGCCATGATGATGAAGCGAAAGGGTTTGAATTAGGCGCAATGGACTATATTGCTAAGCCATTTAGTCCCGCAATAGTACGTGCACGAGTGCGTAATCAATTATTGATCAAGCAAAAAAATGATTTGTTAGAAATGCTCGCCTCAATTGATGGGCTGACAGAAATACCTAATCGGCGTTATTTAGATGAAAGCTTATCGCGAGAATGGCGTCGCAGCCGTCGAGCTGGTACACCGTTATCGGTGCTATTAATAGATATAGACCACTTTAAGCGTTATAACGATTGTTATGGCCACCGTGCCGGGGATGACTGCCTTAAACGTGTGGCACATGCATTAGTTGCAGCGTGTGAGCGAGGTACTGACTTTGTTGCGCGCTACGGCGGTGAAGAATTTGCTGCAGTATTACCCGACACCAACCAGTACGAGGCATTGGAATTTGCTAATAAACTCAGAGATGCTGTTAATGCGCTTGCTATCCCGCATAAAGCATCACTCAATGCCGCTCACATTACGATAAGTATTGGGGTTGCTACAACTGAGTTTGGTCAAGTTTATGCTGAGCATATATTACTTGAAGAAGCCGATTTAGGTTTATATCAAGCTAAAGATAGTGGCCGCGATAAAATTATCGCTCGAGTTATTGACGCAAGTTAGTAAAGTCAGTTATTACAGCAAATAAAGAGTGAATATGCTCCACTCTTTACTGCTTTAGTTTTGTGTCTAAATGGCGCTAAGTGAATTATAAATACTATCACCCACACCAATCAGTTTCTCGTTTTTAAAGACCAGTGGAGTACATTCATCTTTTGTCATTTTTCCGTCAGAGTGAATACTATGGGTGGCATAAAATAGTACTTGGTATACATCACCGTCTTTTTTTAATAATTCTGTAAAGTCGGGAGTTTTTAATTTATTTAATACATTTTGATAGCTGGTATCTAAAGTGAGCCCCGAGATGCTTTCACGATTAAATTGATGATGTTCTTCCCAGCTTGAACTATTACCAGCCCAATGCGTTTCTGCTTCACCATCGGATACTGCAATTACACAACCAGTAAGAAGAGGGGCTGTAAGCGCGGCAATTAAAAGTACTTTTTTCATTATTTTATCCTGATACTAAATATTGATTTTAATTTGTCTATTAGTTAGCAAAGAACTGGCCAATATTTTATATTATTTAAAATCAATAGATTAGGTTTTTTTATAAGGCGGTAAATTACATTTAACCACCTTGTATAGCGTAACTAACTAAAAGTTAGTTGATTAGACCAGTCTATTTAAGCTTTGACCTTGGCTAAATGCGCTAATATTTAAGCTGACTTGCTTTACTAAGCGAATGATTGACTCTTCACTGGCCCATGCAATATGTGGAGTCAGTATTAAATTATCACCACGATAAGCGGCCAATGGATTATCCTTCGCAGCTGGTTCTTTACTTAATACGTCAAATCCCGCTCCTGCAATTTGGTTATTGCTCAGTGCGTTGGCTAAATCAGCTTCATTAACGATACCACCGCGCGCGGTGTTAATTAAAATGGCATTGGGTTTCATCATAGCAAGTTCAGCAGCACCAATCAGATCACGACTTTCATCGGTTAAAGGGCAGTGTACACTAATAATATCAGCTGTTTTTATTGCTTGGTAAAATTCTGTTCGGCCCTCTCTAGTTACTTGGTTTTTACGCTCACTGATAACTACATTGGCACCAAAAGCACGTGCAACATCCGCAACAGCTTTACCAAGCGAACCATAACCGATAATTGCCAGAGTTTTACCTCCAATATCATTAAAACGGTAATCAAGGCGGCAGAACATCTCACTTTGTTGCCATAACCCTTGTTGGCAATCAGCAATGTAGCGGTGAGTATTACCCAGTAAATTTGTGATCAGTGCAAAGGTATGTTGTACAACCGAAGGTGTTGAATACCCGGCCACATTGGTAACGGCAATGCCAAACTCTTTAGCGGCGACTAAATCAACATTGTTAGTGCCAGTTGCGGCTACACATATGAGCTTTAATTCAGGAAGTTTTGCCAGTGTTTCGCGATTAAGTACCACTTTATTGGTGATCAATACATCAGCGCCTGCACTGTGCGCTAATACTTGTGCTGGACTGGTTAGTGAATAACTAGTGAAATTGCCAAGTGTTTGAAAAGGCTCAAGTGATGTGCCTGCTAATGTGGCAGTATCGAGAAGGGTAATATTCATGCGCTTTCCTTATTAAATAAAATAATTTTAATGCTTGACCTTGGTGTGTACTCTAAGGTTTATACTTGGCATCAGTTGATAATACACTCATTGGAGACACAGATGAAAATAGGTGAATTTGCTAATCAGTTAGGTGTCTCTACAGATACCCTAAGATACTATGAAAAACATAATTTGTTAACGCCATCAAGTCGAACCGGGGCCGGTTATCGCGATTATGGTGAAGCTGCATTAAAGCAAATGAAGTTTATTTTACGTGCTAAAAATGTTGGCTTTAGCTTGGCAGAGATCAAGGAGTTGCTGCAAATTAAATTTAAAAAACATCAGCATTCTTGCCATGAAGTTAAAAACCTAACAATACAAAAGCGTGACTTAGTCGCAGAGCGCATTGCTGAATTAACACGTTTTCATCAATCATTATCCGTGTTAGCTGATAAGTGCTGTGGCGGACAAGAGCCCGCAGATAACTGTTCAATATTAACCACTTTGGAGGACATCGATGGACTTACTCAATAATTTTTGGCAGTTATTTTTATTATCTGCCCCTTGGTTAATGCTTGGTTTACTCATTGCCGGGTTATTAAATGTGTATTTACCGGCAAATTTTTTAAATAAACATTTAGGTAAAGAAGGTTTTTGGACCACTGTTAAAGCTGCTTTAATTGGTGCGCCAATGCCGTTGTGTTCGTGCGGTGTAATACCCGCTGCAATTGGTTTAAGACGTGCAGGCGCTTCAAAAAGTGCTACCACTGCGTTTTTAGTATCGACTCCTGAAACTGGGGTTGATTCGGTGTCGGTATCGTATGTGCTACTCGGTCCTTTTATGGCAATAATTCGTCCAATAGCGGCGATTTGTAGTGCTATTGTCGCAGGTGTCTTAGTGGGGCGTGATGCTGAAAAAACGCAAACTACAGCTCACACTAGTGAAGCTAATAATGAGCAAAAGCGAGCAGCTACAACAAGTTGTTGTTCAACAAAATCAGCAGCGGCTGAAGAGAAGGCAAGTTGTTGTTCAACGAAATCAGCAGTGGTCGAAGAGAAGGTAAGTTGCTGCTCAACGAAATTAGCAGCGGCTGAAGAGAAGGCAAGTTGTTACTCAACGAAACCAGCAGCGGTCGAAGAGAAGACTAGCTGTTGCTATTCATCAAGCGCAGTACCAGCCAGCCAATGGCAAAAGATGAAACAGGCTGTGAGTTTTAGCTGTAATAAATTACTATCAGACACTATGAAATGGTTAATGATTGGTTTGTTCTTTGCAGCCTTAGTGCAAACTTATGTGCCAGAGTCATTTTTAAGCCAATGGGGCAGTGGTATTTTGGCTATGCTGGTGGTGATCGTGATTAGTATTCCCATGTATATCTGCGCGACCGCATCAACGCCGATTGCAGCTGGTTTGTTATTAAGTGGCGTAGCACCTGGCGCTGTTTTAGTCTTTATGTTGGCAGGTCCTGCCACTAATGTCGCGACGCTTGGCGTGGTTGCCAATGAGCTTGGTAAACGTGCAGTGGTTGCTTATTTAGTTGGTGTAATAGGCGTTGCTTTAATATTTGGCTTTTTAACCGATTATTTAGTGGCAGAATTTGGCTTTGTTGTTACACCATTATTAGGTGAAGAACATCAAGTGCTACCACATTGGCTAACCCTTCTCTGTGGTACTATTTTAGCGCTGTTAATGGTGCGTTTAGTTCTTAAAGGAGCGCTTAGTAAATACCGTAGTACTGGTAAGAGCATTGCATAATTGAATGTTATTAAATAGATTTTTAGCGGTTATAAAATATAAACAATGGACCAAATTAATGACTTAGTTCGCATTTTAGGTTGTCTGAGTTATAATCGCCCATAGAATATAAACGGTGCGCATGAGCGCACCGTTTTTTTAACTTTAAAGATGCAGTAATGAGTGAGCCAGTGGACAAGTACGCAGATATAAGACCTTACAATGATGATGAAGTAGCCGCTTCGGTTGCACGTTTGATTGATGATAATGCGTTTATTGATGTAGTTGCAAAATATAACTTACCGCGTTTTTTATCAGCTGTACCTTTGCTGTCTAGAGCATTGGTAAAGTATCAGTTACGTAAAAAGTGGGGCGCTATCAACAGTGTTGAGCAAGTTCAACAAATCGTTGCTAAGTATTTAGCACAGCTGGTAAAACGCACCACAACTGAGGTGACTTTTTCTGGTTTGGCTCAACTTGATCCAAAGCAAGCGTATTTGTTTATCTCAAATCATCGCGATATCGTACTTGATCCTGCGTTAATTAATTGGGGCTTATTCAGCTATAAAATGAAGACGGTCCGTATCGCCATTGGCGATAATTTACTGCAAATTCCTTATATCACCGAACTGATGCGTTTAAATAAAAGCTTTATTGTTAAGCGCTCAGTTAAAGCGCCAAAAGAAATGCTCAGAGCACTATCGCAGTTGTCGGCTTATATTTATGATTCGCTTGCTGGCGGTGATTCAATTTGGATTGCACAAAAAGAAGGTCGTGCTAAAGATGGCTTTGATCAAACAGATCCTGCGCTACTTAAAATGTTGCAGCTTAATGGTCGTAAGCAAAAGAAAGAGTTTGCTGAATATGTACGCGAGCTAAAAATTGTACCAGTATCAATTTCATATCAATATGAACCTTGCGCAACAGCCAAAGCCAAAGAGCTTTATCATAAGCAACATCATGGTAAATATGTTAAGTCAGCGGGTGAAGATATTGCCAGTATTGTTGAAGGTTTTAGTACCGCCAAAGGGCATGTTCATTTAGCATTTGGGCAACCAATTGAAGAAGGGTGTGAATCACCAGAGCAGCTGGCAAAAACCATTGATCAGCAAATTATTGATTCGTTTTTTTTACATCCCGGGAACTACATTGCGGGCGGTTGTAAACAAGCGGTGATTGATAAAGCCGACGCTCAGGCATTTGAGATGCGTCTGGCGCGTGTGCCAGATGAGCTAAAACCACTGGTGTTAGCAATGTACGCTAAGCCATTTCATCGTAAAGTTGAGTTTAAAAGTAGCGAAAGCGGCCAATAACCAATGTAAAATATTTTTAAAAAACCGTAATTAAGTTACGGTTTTTTTTCGTTTAAAAAACGGGCTATACTAAAGTTGTGTATATTGACTGATGTTTGCTATGCAACAAATTGAAATTTTTGAAATTCCAAGTCCTTGCAAAGACATTTGCGAGGTAAATAACCGAGGCTATTGTAAAGGCTGCTACCGAAGTCGGGAGGAGCGCTTTGGTTGGAATTCATTTTCAAACGTAGAAAAAAAGCAAGTCATCAGTTTGTGTCAACAACGTTATAAGCGTTACTTGCAAAAACGCCAAGCACTTGGCGCTAAGCCAGCAGTACCTGAGCAGGGGGATTTTGGTTTTTAATCAAGATGATGTTTAGCCCTGAGTAAACGAATTGTGCCATTTTCATTGAGTTTATGCAGTTGCTCTTCAAGCTTAGGTATTAACGCGCTATGGCGTGAATGCAAAAAGTGAAAGCTTTTGATCGGTGCCAGTACTTCAGTTTGAAATTGCTTAATATTAAACTGAGGGTGTTTAGTCGATAATAAAAAGTCGAGTAAAATTACGCCTTGTACTTTACCTTGAGTGAGTAAATTAAGTTGAGCAGTGACGCTTTTCACCTTAATAATGTCACCAATAAAAGGGTGTTCGTTAAGGTAACTCTGCGCTGCAGGATAACCAACTTGGATGGCGATATTGTCTAGCTGCTCAAATGTACATTGCTGGCAGTTTTTTAATAGCACAAGGTTAAACTCAAATAGCGCAAAGTTAACCGGATGCAAGTTTTGATATTGTTGACTGATACTGGCCACTCGCCCTAATTGGCCATCAAGCGTGCCATTGTTTGCTGCAGATAAAGCGCTTTGGTGATTAAAGTCAATAATATGTACATCATAGCCAAGTTCCTTATATGCAAGGGTCATCAGCTCAATAACATAGCGAGCCTGTGGGGTATCGGCTGGGCGATTAAACAGCATATGTTGTGTGTTTGCTATAGTGCTCAGTGGCGTTAGTAAATAACAGAGCAATATGAGAGAAAAAAAGCACTTAATCACAGCGTTTCCATATTAGGACTAAAAACGCCACCAATCTACGTTTAAAAGCTAAAAAGCGCAAGTTTAGCCGTGACTCTTTTAGGCAAATGTTTGTTATACTCTGGGCATTAATATGATTAGTAATAACTGGTAATTTATGTCGTTTAACTTATGCTTACTACCTCGTGAACAAAAATATCAAATTCAATTGGATTACGAGGCATCGTTTTGGGCTTATCAAATAAAGCGTGGTAAGAGTACTCGTGAGCAAATATACAATACAATTCATAGTCGCCCAGTGGCAGAGCAGATGTTTTTGAAGCAGCAATTTGAACAATATTTAGCGACGATGCAAAGTTAATGACGGCATTGCGTTTTGAATGCCTAGAGCCAATTACAACCCCCTTAGTGAATAAGTTTTACAGCCAATATAAAGCCCGTGGTCGGGCAACTAGACAAGATCAAGTGTGGGTTGTTTATCATGACTTAGTTATTGTCGCGGCATGCAGAATTCAAAATCGCAGTGATTATTTGTTTTTGTCTACCTTGCTGGTTGCACCTGCTTGGCGTGGTCAAGGACTTGCCAAACAGCTACTAATACATACCTTATCTAACCAAAACTCACTCGTTTATACATTTGCTTATACGCATTTAGCTGATTTTTATCAATCAATTGGGTTTAACTTTGTGTTAACATTGCCGTCACCTTTGGATACACTCTTTACTGTCTATCAGCAACGAAATATCGTAGCTATGCAGTGCTAGTTAAAATAATTAGTTAAAACAACTACGTGGAAATTTAAATGGGTCAATGGTTTAAGGCTAGTATATTCTTTTTGTTAGCCGCCTCAGTTGTTGCTAGCCAAGTTGCTATGGCGCAAGTAAAACGTTTATCGCCAAGTGAAGGTTTATCACAAAGCTATGTCAGTACCATGTTGATAGATAAAAGCGGCTATCTTTGGTTAGCGACGGAAGGGGGCTTAAATCGTTACGATGGCTATCAGGTTGTACATATTGCAGGGCCTAATGGTGAACTAGATGAAGCAATTATTGACCTTATATATCAAGACCCTGATGGTTATATTTGGATTGCGTCGTTAGTTGCAGGGCTATTTCGCTATGATCCAAGTACCGATAGTTACCAACAATTTTTATCAAAACCTACCACTGAAGAGCAAGTTTTAAGTCAGTCCGTATTTAGTATGGTTGCCACCGATAATAAGTCATTATGGATTGGTCGCGGTTGGGATTTTGCTCGCCTTGATTTAGCGACGGGCCAAATTGAGACTATTTTTGAATTACCAGAGCGCACTCGTAATACCGTGATCCGCGATTTATTACATTACAAAGGTTATATCTTTATTGCCGCCAGTACTGGCGCATATGTCTATCATATAGCAACTGGGCAATACCGAAAATTAGAGCATTTAAGCACCGAGCCAGACCATGTATATCAAAATTATATAAAGTCGTTTGCAATAGGCGAAAATGAGCAACTGTTAGTGGGGGCCGTACGTGGTTTATATCAAGTTGATATTAGTGATTTACCGAGTATGTTTGAGCGCCCAGATGTGCCTTTTAAAAATAAAACCATATTGAACGATCTTAATATTTGGAAAATAATAAATGACCATGGGGTGCTTGATTTAGGCACCGATAAAGGTTTATTTAGTCTCGATTTGAATACCGGTGAGCTGACTAAAAATAATAGAGTAAAAGAAAGTAAATACTCACTGGCAGATCCAAGTGTTATCGATATTGTCAAAGATAATAACGGCGCTATGTGGACAGCTACTAAAAGTGATGGGGCATTTTATTTACCTTATGATAATTATCATTTTGAAAATGTTAATGCCAGCATGCTCTCCGGTGATGGTTTATCGCACCCTTCTATTTGGGGCATAACCGAGTATGAAGATAAACTCTGGCTAGCAACTCATAATGGTTTAACTGCGGTTGATTTAAAAACTAATCAAGGACAAGTGTTTTTAAAAGATTATCAAGCTGATTTATTTACCACTGAATTTAATATCTACGCTATTTCTCCTTATAAAGATAAATTGTGGCTGCGTACTAATCGCGGGATTTTTAGTTTTGATCCGCATAGCTATGAAATTTTTCCAGCGACAACAGCCGACCCAAGCCAGCAACACCTGATCACAGGGTGGGTACATGGCTCGGTATTGATGCCAAATGGTGAATTATTTTATGTTCATTCTGATCATGGCATGTTTGTTTATAATATCGACAGCCAAAAGATCACTCCTTTAGGTGGTGAATTTGAAAAATTTGAACCGTTTTTAGCTTATGGTTTCTTACCGCCTTTATCTACCAAATCTGACTCCCCGTTATTTTATAATGCAGGGGTGCTTTATCAGGTTGATCCAAACTCATTTGCTTTAACAAAAATCTATACAGTGCCACAGCAACATGAAAATGTAGCCGTTAATGTAATGTCTTATATTGTTGATAATAATAATGTGCTGTGGATCACGTTATCGAATTTTGGCTTAATTGGTCTTGATGCATCGAATTACAAGCTGTTGTATACCATAGATTTAGATAAAAATAAGCTCGGCACCTTATTGTACGATATGGTGTTAGATGATGCTGGAATGATCTGGATGAGTAGTCATAAAGGAATATGGCGATTAAATCCAGAAAATAAACACTTTCAGCAATTTACAACTTCAGAAGGACTGGTCTCTACCGAGTTTAATAGTGGTGCATTTACGCGTTTAAAAACTGGCCAAATAGTCTATGGTACGTTAAAAGGGTTTAGTTATTTTTACCCAAATGATAATCACCCTAGGCATGGTTTAATTGATCACGTAAATATAACCAGCATTGATTTGATGTCTCGTGAATTATCTACGGATCTTAAGCAACCTATAAAAACAATCACCTTAGAGCACGACGATATCGGTCTCGAAGTGGCTTTTTCGGCAATGGCATTTAATTATCAGGAACGTATTATTTATGAGTATCAGCTCTCTGATGGGCAAAAATCGTATACCCGTAATAATAACCGAGTGCTATTTCCAAAACTTAATCCCGGCAAATACCAACTAAAAATTTGGGCTAAAGATCCGCTTACTGGCGACTACACACAACCGGCAGTGCTGGATATTGTGGTTAAATACCCGCTATGGCGCGCACCTCAGTTTATAGTGCTTTACGCACTGGTATTTTTTGGATTAGTAGCAGCTTGGATAATGCGTCGTAATCGAATTCAGCAATTATTATTAGCAGCCCACAGAGAAAGCCAAGAAAGTGAAGCGCGCTTAAAGTTAGCATTGGAAGGGAGCCGTTCAGGGGTGTGGGATTGGCAATCTGCAAGTCCAATAATTTATCAACCACGGCTTAAAAATGAGTTAGGTTATGATGTTGAATCGGTTAATTTAGATGATTATTTAGCAAAAATTCATCCTAAAGATAAACAAAATTTTCGCATTGAGTGGTTAGAATTTTTATCCACCGAAAAAGGCTATTTTAACTGCACCTATCGTTTACGCCATAAATTAGGCTATTGGCGCTGGTATAAAGACTTTGGCAAAGTGGTTGCCTGGCAAGGAAGTACACCCGAGAAAGTGGCTGGAACTTACACTAATATGACTCGTGAATTAGTGTTTGAAGAACATGCCCGTTTATTTGGCGCAGCATTTGAGCAAACCCGCGATTGGGTCTTTATTCTGGATAAAAGTTTACGTATTTTAGCTACCAACAAAGCACTGCAGAGCGCATTTAACTTTCCTGTTGATTATCGTTCTAGCTGCTCATTACACTTAGGATTAAGTCGTGCTGTAAGAGTTAACTATTTACGTGTAATGAAGGAGTTGCAAGCTGGCGAGCACTTTTCTGCAGAAGATACTGTTTGCTTGGCGAATGGCGAGCAGCGTCATGTGCTTATTAAAATTAGTGCGGTTGCTGATACGGAGCAACGCTTAGAAAGCTATGTGGTTATTCTGACTGATATTAATGCCCAAAAGTTAGCTGAGAATGAATTATTCTTATTAGCAAATTACGACAGTTTAACGGGGTTACCAAATCGTACTTTATTTAATGATCGAGTTGAACATGCACTTGAACAGGCTAAAGGCCAAAACCTAAAAGTTGCGTTACTCAATATTAATATCAAACGCTTTAAGTATTTTAATGACTCACTAGGGCATGAAGCTGCCGATGAGATAATAAAGGCGGTGGCACTGCGGATCAAATCGCGTGTACAGGCGAAAGACAGTGTAGCCCGCTTTAGTGGTGATGAGTTTATGCTGTTAGTCGAGGGTATTCAACAAATCGAAGAAGTTGTTTTACTGTGCGTTAAGTTGATGGCTAGCTTGAATGACAACATCATTATTAACAATCAAGCGATTAGTGTCAGTTTAAGTATTGGCGTGGCGATTTCGCCTGATGATGCACTCTGTGCGAAAAGTTTAATTAAAGCGGCTGATATTGCACTGTATCATTCGAAAAAGAGCTTGGAAGGTTGTTATCAATTTTACAAACAAGAAATGAATCAGCATGTACAACGCTCATTGCATTTAGAATCACAATTAACTCAAGCCTATCAAAATCATGCGTTTTGTAATCATTACCAAGTGATTGTTAATGCTAAAACTCATCAGGCCGAAGGGCTGGAAGTATTGCTGCGCTGGCCAGAAAATAACAGCTATGAAACACAAGAGTTTGCGCTTGCTGCTGAGAGTATTGGTTTGATCACAAAAATTATGTTGCAAACCCTAGCTAGAGCGTTGATTGAACTTAAACAATGGCAGTTACAAAAGCCTGACTTGTATGTGTCTATTAACCTGTCTGCACTGGATTTTGAGTATAAAAATTTAGTCGATGAAATTCGCAGTGCGCTAATTAATGCTGATGTATCAGCCAGCTCTGTGGTGTTTGAAATTACAGAATCAGTGCTGATGCATGATTCACCGCAAGCGTTAAATAGCATGTCAAAGTTGAAGCAACTAGGTTGTCGCTTATATATGGATGACTTTGGTACAGGTTATGCTTCACTCACTTATTTAAAGCGCTTTCCGATCGATGTACTGAAAATTGATCGCAGTTTTGTAACTGATATTGGTATAGATAGTGACGATGAAGCGATTATTCAGTCAACGCTTGCATTGGCGAAAAGCTTAGGTAAAGAATGCGTCGCAGAAGGCGTTGAAACTAAGCAGCAGCTTACCTTTTTGCGCAACTTAGGCTGTAATTTATTTCAGGGCTATTTATTCAGTAAACCAATCCCAGGTGATGATGTAAGCGCATTATTAAATAAAGACTGGCAGTCGTTGTTGAATGAAGACTAGTCTTGGCGTTCACCGCAGTGACGGCAATAAAGGTTTTTAGTGCGTGCACTAAGTTGAGACTTAATTGCTTTGTTTGCTTCTTGCTTACTTAAACCAAGTTTACAGCGCAAATTCTCTAGATGCTCCAGTTGCGCATCATCTAGTTTACCATCTAGCTCGCCATCATGCAGACATTCATGCACCGCATCACTAAACATGATCCTACGCTTACGTAGCTGTTCAGAGAAACTCGAAGCTAATAAGCCGGTGGGTATTGCTACCATTCCCATACTCAGTAACGTGATCACGCCGCCAAAAAAACGCCCTAGCGGTGTTACTGGCACAACGTCACCATAACCTACAGTGGTCAGCGTTGCCATTGCCCACCACATTGCCGCAGGAATGGAGCCAAATTTATCCGGTTGTATATCGTGTTCAATTAAGTAAATTCCGCAGGAAGCTAAAATTAGCACCACTGCCATTATAAAGAATGCGGCCAAAAGCGAACTGCTTTCATCACGAAATGATTGTAAAAGTAGCTGCATTGCTCGTGAGTAGCGAGTGAGCTTAAAAACACGTAGGAGTCTGAGCACTCTTAAAAAACGTAAATCAAAGGTGATAAACATCATTAAGATCGTGGGCAGGATTGCCACTAGATCAATTAAGGCTAAAGGGGACAGTAAATATTTTAAACGACGTTGAAAATTACCACAGTTTAGACTTTTGTACTCGGCACGTTCTACGCATGACCAAAGGCGAAGCAAATACTCGATAGCAAATATAATTACTGAGCCTAACTCTAACATTAAAAATTCATGCTTATATTGATGAGCTAAACTCGCAATTGATTCAAGCACAATCGCAACGACATTAATCATTATCAGCGATATTAGAAATATATCGATGTAATGGCCAGTCTTACGGTACTCCCCATTACCTTCAAAAAATAGTGCTGTGCGTTTACGTAAATTATTCAAGCTATTATCCGTGTGTGTTATTGGGAGTTAAAGCAAGTACCATATTAATGCTGCCTTCTTCAAAGTCGCGGCTGATCTTAAAGCCTAGTTTTCGGGCTAATTCAATCATTCCGGTATTTTCCGGCAGGGTGATACCCTCAATGAATTGTACGCCTTGGCTTTGACAATACTCAATAGCGGCGCGCATTAATAAGCCACCTAAGCCAAGGCCTTGGCAGTTTGAGCGCACTACTATAGCAAATTCGGCATGCACTTTATCAGGGTCCATTAACACCCGAGAGACGCCAAGCGTGGCGTTGTCTTGAGTGATAATAAACGCCATTTCACGATCGTAGTCAATTTGTGTCATTTTAGCGAGTTGATCGTGGTTAAACTGCGGCAGCTCGCCAAAAAAGCGTTTGTAGCGATCTTCTTTGCTGAGAGATAGATCAAACTCTTGGTGCGCTTGCTCATCTTCTGGCTTTATTGGTCTGAGTGTCGCAAGGGTATTATTTTTCAGCGTCACTTGTTTAACCAGCTCAATTGGGTAAGGGCGAATAGATAAGCGTTTACGATGTGATTGTACTTGGTAGTGACTAAGGGTCATGGTGGCATCAAGCACCAAAAACTGGCCATTACTGGCTAAAATAGGATTTAACTCAAGCGAAGTTATATCGGGTTGATCAATAACTAACTGAGAAATACGGGTCAGTAGTGCACAGAGGCGATACTTATCAACTTTCTCAGGCAAAATACGCTCTTTAAGCACGCCTTTGTCATGCGCCGCAGCAATTAAATACTTTGCTAAGTTCATATTCAAAGGTGGTAAAGCAACCGCTGCTTGAGCAAACTCTAGACCCGTGCCGGCTTCTCCTAGAAGTATTACAGGACCAAAATTCGGTTCTGTTTTTATCGCAATACGTAGTTCATTGGCGCCAGCTCTGGGTGCCATTTTTTGCAGTGAAAAGCCTTCAATAATCGCATCAGGGTAGGTGTTTTTTATTCTCAATAGCATGGCAAAGGCGGTTTGTTCAACCTCTTGTGCATCGTTTAAGTTAAGTACCACGCCACCGACTTCTGATTTAGATGGAATGCTAGGGCTGATCAGTTTCAGTGCAACCGGGAAGCCTAGCTCTATGGCTTGTTCTTTTGCTTCTGTTGGTGTGTATGCGACCTCGGTTTGAATACATTCAACGCCATAGTGAGCGAGTATTTGGCTGGCTTGATGGGTGGATAGATAGCTTTGCTGCTCTGCTAAAAATTCATTCACGAGCGCTTTTGCTGCGTGTTTATTGATTTTAGCGTCATCTGTGTTTGACTCTGGAGTTTGGGTTAAATGTTTTTGATTACGGCGATAACTTACTAAGTGCATAAAGGCGCGTACTGCGCCCTCAGGGGTGCGATAAGTAGGAATGCCGTAGTTGCTACATACGCGACGGGCGGCATAGGCGGCATCTTCGCCCATAAAATTTGTGATCACATAAGGACGCGCCATTTTCGGTAGTTTATTCAACGTTTCAGCGATAATTAATGCATAGTCTTCACTTGGCGCAAGGGCTGATGGCGTATGAATGATCAGTAGATTTTTTACTTCCTTAGCATGCAATAAAATTTCCAGTGCTTGTTGGTAGCGTGCCGGAACTGAGTCACCAAAAATGTCCACCGGATTAGAGGTCATATCCGACTGTGGGATCACTTTATTGAGCGCCGCACGGGTTTCTTCACTCAATTGTGTCAGCTTACCAGAACTTTGTAATAAGCTATCAACGGCCATTACGCCGGGGCCGCCGCCATTGGTTAAAATGGTGAGTTGTTCCACCTTTAATAATTTAGGATGCATGGCCAGTGTTTGTGTAGCAGCAAACAGTTCAGTTAAATCATTTACCCGTAACATACCTGCGCGTTGGAAGAGGGCGTCATACACCGCATCTGAACTTTGCTTGCCGCCAGTGTGAATTTCGGCAGCAAGCGCTCCAGCCGCTGTTTTACCGGTTTTAATGGCGATCACCGGTTTACTAAACGCAGCGGCACGAGCAGCTGAAATAAAGCTGCGGATATTCTCAATGTTATCGATGTACAGCAAAATAGCCTTCGTTTTTGCATCGCGACCTAAAAAGTCGAGTAGTTCAGCAAAGTCGATATCTAAACAATCACCCACAGAGACAAAGTATGAAAAGCCAATTTCTTTGTGTTTTGCCCAATCTAAAATAGTGGAGCACACAGCTGCGGACTGTGAAATAAACGCTAATTTACCAGGGCTTGCGATAGTGTGAGAAAAACTCGCATTGAGGCCAATATGAGGGATCAACAAACCCAAACAATTAGGGCCAAGTAACGATACTTTGGCTTGTTTAGCGGCTTCTTGCAGTGCTGTTTTTTGTTCATGATTGAGTCCGGCTGCGATCACAATCGCATTTTTACAGCCAAACTCTCCAAGCTCTGCAATGATATTAAGTAGGGTGTGTTTGTTCGTACAAATAACCGCAAGGTCCGGTATTTTCGGTAGCGCCGCAATTGACGGGTAGGCCAACACGCCATGTACGGCGCTATTAGTCGGGCTTACTGGCATGATAGGGCCGTTAAATCCGCCTTGTAATAAGTTGCGCATTACTACAAATCCTGCTCGGGAAACGTTATTCGATGCACCAATCACGGCAACCGAAGTCGGGTTGAAAAACTGACTAATGCGTTTTACACTCATGGTCTTTCCTTGCGGGTTATTTGTTTTCTAGCGAGGTGATGCATATAATCTTTTTGCTAACGACGCTCGCATCTTGAGGTGGTTTGAGTATATGCTCAATGTAACCTGTTTAGGTTGATTTTTCGAGCATCATAACCACATATAATTGATTATTATCAAAGGATCATTAAATGAATAAACCAAATGGATATTATCAGTTGCTTGGCGCAGCTGTATTGAGTGTCGCTATACTTGGCTGCGGATGGATTTTAAAATCAGCAGCGCTTGATGTAAAAAATATGGAACGCACGGTTGAGGTTAAAGGATTAGCAGAGCGTGAAGTAACTGCTGATACAGTGATCTGGCCGGTACAATTTAGTGATGCAGATAATGACCTCGAAAAGTTAGTTGAACGGGTTGAGCAGAAAAATGCCGCAGTGATCGCTTTTTTAAAACTGCATGGCTTTGATGAACAAGAGATCAGCCAAGGTAGGCAATCAATTGTTGATAAACAAGCGCGCGAATACGGCGCTGATAATCAACAGTTTCGCTATATTGCCCGCGCAAATATTACCGTGTATTCGCAGCAGCCTGATAAAGTGCAAAACGCCTTAACTAAGGTGGGCCAGCTAGCCAAACAAGGTATTGCGATTGTGCAAGATAACTATGAAACCCGCATTGAATATTTGTTCTCTGGGCTAAACGATATAAAACCAGCAATGGTGCAAGAAGCCACCGAAAAAGCTCGCGAAGTGGCATTAAAATTTGCCAAGGACTCACAGTCAAAACTAGGTAAAATTCGCACCGCAAGACAAGGGCAGTTTAGTATAATCGACCGCGATTCAAACACTCCGCAGATCAAAAAAGTGCGAGTTGTAACCAGCGTTGAATATTATTTATCTGATTAATATTATTTATGTTGTACAAGGTAGCGCTCAACTTGTTCTGTTTTACAGCGTAAGTAAGCGCCACTGAGCAGTATTTTATAGTCACTGAGTGGCTTGTCTGGGCTTGTTTGAGATAACGTGAGTAAGGCTTTTAAGAATGCGGCAGTGTTTATATTGCCCTGATTTTGTTTAAACTCAACTTCCATTAATGCCAGCAAGGCCGAAAATTCATGCTTTGGTAAGCTGTGTTGGGCTGGATTGTTTGCAATGTAACTTGCAACTGGGGTCAGCCCGATATCATTAACTTGCGCTAAAGCTTGCAACAAGTTTTCGTTACTTTCAAATAGCATCAGTGAACGTACATAATTAAACGGTAATTTAGCCTCACTACACTCGCTAAATAAGCGGTGCAATACATTTTGCTGCTGTTGGTTTTGTTGTGTAAAACCATGATTGAACTTTAGACCAGGGGTAAAAAAACTTAATTGGTCGGTATTATTTAGCTGACTGATGATGGCTGTTGGTAGCGAGTGTTGAGTTAATATGCGTGTGGCGATATTTTGCAGATAAGTATATTTTACACTCATGCGTTGCGCACTGCTATATAAGTGCTGTAACTGCATGGCTTGTTGTATTGCAGATAAACTGGCAAAGCTATCAACAATGGCTTGCAACTGATGCTGCTGCATCTGTTGGTTTAGTTGACTGATACATGTATCAATTGTTAATCCTATACGTTACGTGTATATCAAGTGCTTTATCCTAGCGTAAAGCACTTGTTGGTCAAGTGTTTATCTATCTTTCAGGCAATAAAAAAGGCCGTAGATACGGCCTTTGTATATGTTATAAAGTAAGGATGCTTAAGCTGCTAGTTTGCTTGCAACCCACTCATCAACAAAGTTCTCTAGTACGTTTAGTGGCACTGCGCCATTTTTAAGTACCACATCATGGAATTCACGGATATCAAACTTATCACCTAGTTTAACCTTGGCAGCTTCACGAAGTTCTAGAATCTTCAGCATACCTACTTTGTAAGCCGTTGCTTGCGAAGGCATTACAATGTGGCGTTCAACCATTTTAACGCCGTCAGACGTCGCGTTTGGCGTGTTATTTACGTAGTAATCAATACCCTGTTGGCGAGTCCACTTCATTTCGTGGATACCAGTATCAACCACTAAGCGACATGCACGCCATAGTTCCATCGATAGACGGCCAAAGTCAGAATAAGGGTCTGCATACATGCCCATTTCTTTTGGTAATAACTCTGAGTACAAGCCCCAACCTTCGATATAGGCTGTGTAGCCACCGAATTTACGGAACTTAGGCACGCCTTCAAGCTCTTGCGAAATTGCAATTTGCATGTGGTGACCTGGAATACCCTCGTGATAAGCCAGCGCTTCCATTTGATACGTTGGCATTGCTTCCATGTCGTAAAGGTTAGCGTAGTAAACACCGGGGCGTGAACCATCTGGTGCAGGCTGTTGGTAGAATGCTTTACCAGCCGCTTTTTCACGGAAGGCTTCAACACGCTTAACAATCATGTCGGCTTTAGGCTTAACAATGAATAGCTCATCCAAGCGTGATTTCATGGTGTTAATAAGTGCCGTGGCTTCGTCAAGGTATTGCTGCTTACCTGCTTCAGTATTAGGTAAGTAAAATTGCTTATCGGTTTTCATAAACTGCATAAAGGCTTTTAAATCGCCTTTAAAACCAACTTTTTCTTTGATTTGGCGCATTTCGTCATGAATACGAGATACTTCAGCTAAACCGATGGTGTGGATCTCTTTAGCCGTTAAATCAGTGGTAGTCGTGCGCGCTAATGCGTTGTTGTAAAACGCTTCGCCATCAGGAAACTTCCAAGCACCATCACGATCATCAGCACGTTTTTCAAGCTGTGCCAAATAATTAATCAACTTAGAGTAAGAAGGTTTTACAGCCGCTTTAAGGGCTTTCTCAGCATCGCTGATTAACGCGTCTTTATCAGCTTGAGCAATTTCAAGCTTCGCAACTTTACGTTTAAAGTCGGCAAGTAAGGTGGAATCATCACCTTGTTCAAATGGCGCACCGTGAATGATATTTTTGCTTGAATCAATCACATGTGGGAATACAAATTTAGGAGCGATAATGCCTTTATCAGCACGTACTTCTAAATCAGTGATCAGTTGATCAATAACCGTGGTTACGCCATTCAAACGCGAGATGTAGGCTTTGGCATCGGCAACATCAGAAATCTGGTGTTGGTTGATTAAAAAGGCCGGGATCATCGAGTGAGTACCAAACATTTGGTTCACTGGGTAGTTATGATAGCGCCATTTAAAATCAGCAATGCTGTTTTCAAGGTCTTGCTTTTTAAGGTCATAACTAACTTTTGTGGTGTCATCTAGGAGTTCGCGGTTAATAGCGTTTAATGCCACTAAATCATCTTTTGTTTGTTGATGATCTTTCAGTACGCGCGCTTCGCTACCGTCATCCCATTTGTCGTAGTCTTGTTTGATACCCATGTATGTTTGATAAACAGGGCTGCTCATCACATCACGGTTAAAAGTATCTTCGAAGAACGCATTCGCTTTGTCTATTTCGCTTTGTACCGGTTGTGCTTGTACAGTTGGCGTGCTTTGTTGCTCTGGTGTTTGCTGGCAACCACCTAGCAGTGCAATACTCACTGCGGCGGCGATAAAGGTTAGTTTACGCATGTTTTCCCTTTTGTTGTTAGAAACCATTGAAGGTTATTAATTATTATTAGTGTGTATTTGTTAGTAAAGTTTGGGTTGTTATTACACAAACAATTCTAGCAGGTCATTTAAAAAACGATGACCTTTTTGGCTTACCTGCCAGTGACTATCCGTTTGCTTAAGCAAACCCTTGGCAATGGCTTGTTGCAGCGCATCAGCTTGGCTTTGCAGCGGTAACTGAGTTAAGGCTGTAAAGTCACTAATTGGGCAGGCTTCAAATAACCGTAAGCGATTCATAAAGAATTCAAACGGTAAGTCGTGTTGTTCAACTGGCCACTGTTTAAATAAATACGGCTTAGCTAAATCCATATAACCGCGAGGATGTTTTACTTTCTCAGTGCGGGTAATGATGCCTGTTTTAGCATCGGTTACCTTACCATGGGCACCACAACCAATGCCTAAATAATCGCCAAAGCGCCAATAATTCAAGTTATGTTGGCATTGAAAACCTGGTTTTGCATAGCCGGAAATTTCATATTGCTGATAACCTGCCTCAGTAAGTAAGGCTTGGCCTTGCTCTTGAATATCCCATAAGGTGTCATCGGCCGGTAACGTTGGCGGTTTAGAGGCAAATTGGGTATTGGCCTCAATCGTTAACTGATACCACGAAATATGTGGCGGATTAAGGGCGATGACTTTTTTCAAGTCGCTCAGCGCATCAGCAACAGATTGTCCCGGTAAGCCGTGCATTAAATCAAGATTAAAGCTATTTAAACCTGCTTCATGAGCTTGCTCTGCGGCATATATGGCTTCATCGGCACCGTGAATACGCCCCAACGCTTTGAGTTTGTCGTCTTGCATGCTTTGCACGCCAATCGAAATACGATTAATGCCAGCTGCCACATAGTCTTTAAAACGTCCTGTTTCAACCGTACCGGGGTTAGCTTCTAAGGTGATCTCGCAGTTTTCACTTAGGCCAATTAATGAATCCACCGCCGTTAATAAATAAACGTAGGCCTCACCGGTTAATAAGCTAGGCGTGCCACCACCGATAAAGATTGAATGAATTTTACGTCCTTGCACTAAGTGCAGATCGGTTTTTAAATCATCAATTAAATGCTGCACATATTCCTTTTCAGGGATCTCACCTTTTTGACCGTGACTATTAAAATCACAATACGGGCATTTTTGCACACACCAAGGGACGTGCACATATAAACTTAATGGTGGTAAATTCACAGGCCGCCTTTGAGCTTAAGCTCAGACAATAAACGTTGTAATGCCTGACCACGATGGCTTACTGCATTTTTTTGCTGCTTAGTTAATTGCGCACTGGTGCATTCAAGTTCTGGCACATAAAAAATAGGGTCGTAACCAAAACCACCTTGGCCATCTTGGCTTTGCGTAATTTGTCCTTCCCAGCTCGCACTGCAAATCAGTGGAGTAGGGTCATCAGCATGACGCATTAATACCAGCACACACCAAAAACGGGCACTGCGGTTAGGGTTGTTAGCAAGTTCGCTTAATAATTTATCAATATTATCTTGATCGCTAGCGCCTTCTCTGGCATAGCGAGCTGAGTAAACGCCAGGGGCGCCGTTAAGGCCATCAACCTCTAACCCTGAGTCGTCAGCAATAGCTGGTAGCCCCGTTATTTTTGCAGCATGGCGAGCTTTGATAATAGCGTTTTCAACAAAGGTGGTGCCTGTTTCTGCTACTTCTGGCACATTAAAATCGCTTTGTGGCACAACGTTTATTTCAAGCGGGTTTAGCATCTGCGCTAATTCGTTGACTTTACCCGGATTGCCAGTGGCTAACACTAAAGTTTTTTTCATGAATTAATCTACGTAAAATTTTTGCTGGAACTGCAGCTTTTGAAATTGATTACCTTGTTGTATTTCAATTTCAAAGCGCAGAATTTCTTCGTTAGTAAAATCAACTTGCGCGAGGTAATAAATTGCATCGCCTTCGATGACTTCTTTGAAGTCCAAGGTTTGCTTATTACCAAGTAGGTTTTTAGCAGTGCCTTTAAGAATGGCCGTTTGCGCTGTGGCATCGGTATCTTTTTTAAGGATTGAAATATTGACAATGCCCTTATAACCACTACGTTCTAGGCCATAGGTTTTGGCTATTTGTGGTTGAATAAAGGTTGACGGAAATGCAATGTAATGTACTTGCCATGGGCCGAGTTCTTTGTATTGTGCGCCTTGCATTTGTTCACTGTGGGCACTAAAGGTAATACCTGCTAATGCAAAGAATAAAATACTTGCGAGCTTTTTCATAAATGACTCTTAAAAAAAGAGGCCTAGTAGGCCTCTGTGTTAATGATAAGGTTAGCCGACTAAATCAATAAACAAAAACTGGGCAAATTGCAGCGCGATAATTAACACTAAAATTGATAGATCTAAGCCGCCCAGTGGCGGTAACACTTTACGAATAGGTCTTAACATTGGTTCAGTTAGCTGCTGAAATACCGCTTCTACTGGATTGTTGCCTTGGCTTACCCAGCTTAATAACGCGCGAATAACTAACACCCAAAACAACAAGTTTAAGCCTTCTTTAATCACCGTTACTAGCGCATTTAAAAGTACAAATCCAACTTCCCATGTCGCGCCTACTAAAAATATCAGCGCAGTAATTTTTGCAGCAGCGACAATGAACGCCAGTAATAACGAAGCTAAGTCTAGGCCACCTAACCCTGGAATAATTTTACGCAGTGGATTAACAGCAAATGAAGTAGCTTTGACCACAAACTGACTCAACGGATTGTAAAAATCAGCCTTGGCGGCTTGTAGCCAAAAGCGCATTAATACGACCATTAAAAATAGATCGAATAGTGTGCTTATTAAAAATTGCATGGCGTTCATAACGTACCTTAATTAAAAACCTTAAACATAAATAGGGCTAAAAGCAGCAAAGTGCTTTTAAAGTTCTTGTTCCATTTGTTCCGCGCGAGCAATACAGGCATCCATTGCATCGGCGACAGTGTTAGTCAGACCGTGTGCTTTTAAATGTTCAACAGCTGCATGCGTGGTGCCACCTTTTGATGTCACATTAGCACGCAATTGTGAAATACTAATCTCAGGCTGAGATAGTGCCATTTCAGCTGCACCTAATGCTGTTTGCTGTACTAAGCGACGTGCGTCTTCATCGCTAAAGCCAAGTGCTTTGGCTTTTTCTTCTATGGCTTCCATAAATAAGAAAAAGTAAGCCGGTGATGACCCCGTAACAGCAATAACATCGTTAATTTGTGACTCTTGCTCAACCCATACCGCAATACCTGTACATTCAAATACTTGTTGCACAAAAGTGTGTTCTTGCTCGGTTTCGCCGGCACCAAATAAACCTGATACACCGCGCCCTAATAAAGACGGGGTATTTGGCATACAACGTACCATCTTAACGTCTTGTCCGAGCATTTCACGTAACCGCTTAACCGTTAAGCCTGCGGCGACAGAAATAAATAGCTTATCGCTAAAGTCGATACCCGAATCTTGAAATGATTGACATAAATCACCCATCATTTGCGGCTTTACAGACAACACAATAACATCGGCATCGCGCAGTGCTTCGTTGTTATCTGCGGTGGTTTTAACCCCGAAATCCGCTGCTACCTTAGCGAGTTTTTCTTGGTTACGATTTGTTGCAATAATACTCGATGCAGCAAATCCTTTTTTTACCATGCCGCCAATAATGGCGTAGCTCATATTACCTGTGCCTATGAATGCAATTGTTTTATCTGACATATCTTAGTTATCACCTTAGCTTCGTTGGCCAAAAATATCCGTGCCGATGCGTACCATGGTTGAGCCTGCTGCAATCGCAGCTTCGACATCACCACTCATCCCCATCGACAGGGTGTCTATTTGAGGATATTGGGCTTTAAGTCTATCAAAGCAAGCACGTAATTGCTCAAAATATTGTATTTGTTGCTGTGGATCGTCAGTTTTTGCTGGGATTGCCATGACACCACGCAATTCTAAATGCGGGCAATGGTGAATAAATTCAGCGAGGCTTGCAAGTTTATCGGGGTGGCAGCCTGATTTTGAGTCCTCTAAGCTGATATTTACTTGGATCAGTACTTTTAAAGGGGCTTTATCTGCGGGCCTTTGATCGTTTAAACGTTGCGCTATTTTTTCACGTTCAATACTTTGCACCCAATCAAAGTGGCTGGCAACAAGGGCGGTTTTATTTGATTGAATAGGGCCAATGAAATGCCAAACAATATCGCTATAATTTGCTAATTGGGTTATTTTATCAACAGCTTCTTGAACGTATGATTCACCAAATTCTCGGTGACCTTGTTGATAAGCCGCTAGAATGAAATCAGCAGGTTTGGTTTTTGATACTGCCAACAAGCAGACATCGTGCTCATTACGATGATGTTTTTTTGCCGCTAGGGCAATTCTAGCATAGGCGGACTTAAGTCGTTCTGCTATTGTAACCATATAATTATCAGTTAGTTGTGGAGTCATAAATGGATATTACCGAATTATTGGCCTTTAGTGTGCAGCACAAAGCATCAGATTTACACTTATCATCAGGGGTTGCGCCAATGATCCGTGTTGATGGTGATGTGCGACGTATTAATATACCAGCGCTGGAAAACAAAGATGTTAACAGCCTAGTTTACGATATTATGAACGATAATCAACGCAAGGACTATGAACAAAACCTTGAAGTGGATTTTTCGTTTGAAGTGCCGAACTTAGCACGTTTTCGTGTTAATGCCTTCAACTCAAATCGAGGCCCCGCAGCTGTATTTCGTACCATTCCCAGTGAAGTGCTGACGCTTGATGATTTAGGTGCGCCAGATATATTTAAAACAATCTCAGATACGCCGCGTGGTTTAGTGTTGGTAACAGGACCTACAGGCTCTGGTAAATCGACCACATTGGCTGCGATGGTGGATCATATAAATCAACACAAGCATCATCATATTTTAACCATCGAAGATCCCATCGAGTTTGTGCACGACAATAAACTATCGTTAATTAATCAACGTGAAGTGCATCGCGATACGCATAGTTTTTCTAATGCACTGCGCAGTGCTTTACGTGAAGATCCAGACGTGATTTTGGTTGGTGAGCTACGTGATTTAGAAACTATTCGCCTTGCCATGACTGCTGCTGAAACCGGCCATTTAGTATTTGGTACATTGCATACTACGTCAGCCCCGAAAACCATTGACCGTATTATCGATGTGTTTCCTGGTGAAGAAAAAAGTATGATCCGCTCAATGCTTTCAGAGTCATTACGCGCAGTTATTTCACAAACCCTGTTGAAAAAAATTGGTGGCGGGCGAGTCGCAGCACATGAAATCATGATTGCAGTGCCTGCGATCCGTAACCTTATCCGCGAAGATAAAATTGCGCAAATGTATTCGTCGATTCAAACTGGCGCATCGCATGGTATGCAAACCATGGATCAGTGTTTAATTAATTTAGTGAATCACGGTGTTGTTACCAATGCTGAAGCGCGTGCTAAAGCACAAGATAAAAATAATTTCGGCGGCTAGGCCCGAGTAAGGAGCAGTAATGACACATTCTCTTGATTACTTTTTACATTTGATGATTGAAAAGCAAGGTTCGGATTTATTCGTATCGAGCCAATTGCCAGTCAGCGCAAAGATTAATGGTGAACTAATTGCACTTGGCGACGAAAAAATATCAGACGAAGAGTCGCTGCAATTAGTTGAATCAGCGATGAGTGAAAAACAAAAAGCAGAGTTTCATAATACTAAAGAGTGCAACTTTGCCATAGCTACCGATGAAGGGCGCTTTAGGATCTCGGCATTTTGGCAACGAGATTGCGCGGGTATGGTTATTCGCCGTATTGTTACGCAAATTCCTGATGTTGCTGAGCTTGGTCTACCGTCGACATTGACTGATGTGATCATGGCTAAACGTGGTTTAGTGCTGTTTGTCGGTGGTACTGGCACCGGTAAATCAACGTCGTTGGCTGCATTATTAGGTTACCGTAATCGTAATCAACGTGGGCATATCTTGACTATTGAAGACCCGATTGAGTTTGTCCATGAACATCGCAAAAGTATTATTACTCAGCGTGAAGTTGGCTTAGATACGGAAAGTTTTGAGGCGGCGTTAAAAAGCTCATTACGCCAAGCCCCCGATGTCATTTTAATTGGTGAAATACGTTCGCAAGAGACCATGGAATACGCACTTAGTTTTGCTGAAACCGGTCATTTATGTGTTGCTACATTACATGCCAATAACGCTAACCAAGCAATTGACCGTATTATGCATTTAGTGCCTAAAGAAAAGCACGATAAGCTAAAATATGATCTATCCTTAAACTTACGAGCTATCATAGCACAACAACTAGTGCCTACAGCCGATGGCAATGGTCGAGTAGCTGCTATCGAAATTTTATTAAATACCCCGATTATCGGCGAGCTTATCAAAAAAGGCGACATTGGCGGCATTAAAGAAGCCATGGCTAAAGCGAAAGATATGGGTATGCAAACCTTTGATCAAGCGTTATTTGAGCTCTATAAACAGCAACGTATCAACTATGCAGATGCTTTGCATCACGCTGACTCACCTAACGATTTACGTTTGATGATTAAGCTTCGAAATAATGAACAGCAAGGGGCTGGTTTTTTACAGGGAGTAACAATTGACGGGTTAGAACCTAAAGGTCAGTAGTATGAAAAAACGCATAAAATGGTTACTTGTAACAGTTAGTTTTTATGTTGTTAGTAACTCATTTTTTGCGATGGCGACAGATCAATCGATTGCTATTTTTATCCGAGATGACGTGCATTATGATTACACACATTTTTTAGCCGGTAGAGCACCGCAGGATATTACTGATTTTAGTGGTCGATTTATACGTCGCGATGTAGTTGATATGATCATTGCCCAACAAGCCTTGTACTTGGGGGGCTTTAATAAAACTTTCAGTTATCAAATTGGTAAAATTAATTTTCGTAATACCAAACTGTTAGAAAAAGGTGAGCTACTGATCAGCTTTGATAGTTATTGGTATGAAGATGCCAAATCACTAGCAGATAAAGTGTATATCAGCGATGAGCTGATCCGTAAAGGCGAGTATTTTGCGGGGATTTTTACTTCTCCAAACAATAAAAAAGTATTTCAGCTGCAGCACCTGTCAGATTTTAATCAACTAACTAGTGTGTCTACGCCGCGTTGGCGTACAGATTGGAAAACTTTATCGCAATTACCATTAAAAGATCTAGTTGCAGAGGATGAATGGCTCAGTCAAGTGCGTATGGTATCGATGCAATGGATTGATTTTATGTTAATGCCACTGATGCCACAGATGGGTAACCAATATGTACTTGAAGATATTGTTTTGCAAGCGGTACCTAATGTGCTGATATTATTAGATGATAGTCGTCATTTTGTAATATCAAAACGCCATCCTGATGGCGCTCAGGCTTTTAAAGCGTTGCAAAAAGGCTTAAAGATATTACGAGAACAAGGTGCGATAGAAAAAGCCTATCGCCAAGCTGGATTTATTCCTGAACTGAGTGAGCAGCTTATTATAAACCTACCGCTTACCCGTAAGCTTGTTCAAAGAAGCTTTCCAAAATAATAACAGCCGACATATTATCCACATTTCCTTTACCTAAGCTACGGTAACCGCCTTGCTCAAATAATCGTGCTTTTGCATCTGCTGTGGTTAAACGTTCGTCTTGGGTCTCTACAGGCAGTCCATAGTGATTATGTAAGCGGTTGGCAAACTTTTTAGCTTTAAAGGTGACTTCTTGATTTGTGCCATCCATATTAAGCGGTAATCCAACCACCAGTAAATCAGGTTGCCACTCATCGACATGCTTTTTAATAAAATCCCAATTTGGAATACCATCTTTGGCTTTGATAGCGCTTAGGCTCGATGCGGTTCCTGTTAGTTCTTGGCCGATAGCAACACCAATGCTGGTGGTGCCAAAATCAAAGCCCATCACGGTGCGTTCACCTTTGGGCTTTAGTTGTTTTTTAGTCATGCTATCTCTGTGCTTTAAAATTGTGGGTGACCACGCTTATGCGTGGCCAGCTTCCGAACTTAATTGGCTAATATCAAAACCGAGCGTCGCGACTGCTTTTTCCCAGCGTTGCTCTATCGGTGTGTTAAAAATAATCTCAGGATCGGCTTTTATAATTAGCCATGAATTTTCGAGTAGCTCTTGTTCGAGCTGGCCTTGCTCCCAACCCGCATAGCCCAGTGTAATAATAAACTGTTCTGGTGCTTGGGCTGTGGTTAAACTTGCTAACACATCTTTGGATGTGGTTATCATGATTTCGCTGCTAAGTTCTTGGCTTGCGCTATAACCTGCTTTTGGAGAATGCAGTACAAAACCACGATCGGTTTTTACAGGTCCTCCAGCAAATACTGCAACACTTGCTGCGTGGGTGGATTTGTCGTTATCAATCTCTATTTTGTCGAGCAAGTCGCCGACAGTAATATTGATCGGCTGGTTGATCACCAGCCCCATAGCCCCGTCTTCATTGTGCTCACAAATATACGCGACAGCACGTTTAAAAAAAGGGTCTTGCATTGATGGCATTGCGATTAAAAAATGATTTTCTAATGATTGCATAACGATACCCCTTTATTGTTAGTAAATTTAAGTATGGCTCAGTTTTCTTTCTATGGCATCAAATAAGCGCCCAGTAATTGAAATATCATAGGCAGCTTCGATTTCTTTTACGCAGGTAGGCGCTGTAACATTAATTTCTGTTAGCTTATCACCAATGATATCAAGACCTACAAAAATAAGCCCTTTAGCTTTTAATGTTGGTGCAACGGCTTCGGCAATTCTACGATCTGAATCACTGATTGGGCGTGCTTCACCACGACCGCCAACAGCTAAATTACCACGTGTTTCACCATTTTGTGGAATGCGGGCTAGGCAATATGGGATCACTTCGCCATCGACCACCAATACGCGTTTATCACCTTGTTTGATCTCTGGGATATAGTTTTGTGCCATGGCAAAACGGCTACCGTGTTCGGTGAGTGTTTCGCAAATAACCCCAATGTTGGCATCATTTTCAGTCACACGGAAAATAGAGGCGCCACCCATACCATCTAAAGGTTTTAGAATGATGTCTTTATGTTCAGCCAAAAATGCGCGGATCTGGTGCTTACAACGGGTTACTAAAGTGTCAGGTGTATGCTCACTAAACCATGCGGTGAATAACTTTTCGTTCGCATCACGCAGGCTTTGTGGCTTATTAATAATAAGCGTGCCTTCAAGTTCGGCGCGTTCTAAAATATAGGTTGCGTAAATGTACTCAGTATCAAACGGTGGATCTTTACGCATTAAAATAACATCTAAATCAGCAAGTGCGATACTGGCTTTTTCTTCCAGCTCATACCAATGGTTTGTATCGTCGAACACGGTTGCTTTTGCGGCTGTGGCATACGCTTTGCCTTTACGCAATGAAAGATCATTCATTTCCATGTAGTAAATTTCATAGCCACGGCTTTGGGCTTGCATCATCATTGCAAAACCGGTGTCTTTTTTGATGTTGAATCCGCTGATCGGATCTGAAATTATACCTAACTTAATTGCCATGTTCGTTGCCTTACTGAATCTGTTGCTATTGATATGAGGGTGGTTTTACTAATTTCAATTAGCTAAATCGCCAAATTGTAGCTGTAGTGCACTTAAGACTGTCAAAGCGGCAGTTTCAGTGCGCAGCACGCGTGGGCCGATACGGATATCAACAAAATTTTGTTGTTTGGTCTGGGCAATTTCATCATCAGTGAAGCCACCTTCAGGACCAACTAAAAACCGCACGCCAGCGCTAGGTACTTCGATTGTTTTAATACTGTGCTCTGCACGAGGGTGTAGGGTAAGCTTAATTTCATCACTGCTTTGTGCAAGCCATTGGCTGATGTCTATCGGTGGATGAATCGTGGTGATCCGGTTACGACCAGATTGCTCTGCTGCAGCAATCGCTATTTTTTGCCATTGCTGGTGTTTTTTTGCAAGTCGCTCGGCGCTTAATTTAACGCCACAACGTTGACTGAAAATAGGGGTGATTTCAGTGATCCCTAATTCAACAGACTTTTGAATGGTAAAGTCCATTTTGTCACCGCGAGAAATCCCTTGCCCTAGGTGAATGCTCAGCGGTGATTCAACATCTTTTTCATTAAATTCAAGCGGCATTGCAACGACTGATTTTTTTCCTACTTCAATGAGTTCGCAAAGATATTCGCCGCCTTGGCCATTAAATAATGAAATATGCTCACCGACTTTCATCCGTAATACGCGACCTATGTGGCCTGCTGCATCATCTTCTAACTGAAGTGCAGTGGCAATTACAATAGGACTTGCTTGATAAATATGAGGAACTCTCATGATGACCTTCAACAAAAATAGCTAATATCGTTATGGTATGTAAGTCATCTCTTCGGTGCAAATACTTATTGTGAGTCAGTGATAATTAGTTAAGTTTTATTTTAACTAATTATTAAGCTTTTCACATAATGCGTCTAAATTTTGCGGTGTTTCGGCTATTTCGGTTTGGCATGATAAGTGATTATTTTGTGCTAAGTCTGTGACTGGTTCAAACAGGTATCCATCATCAATCTCTTTAATTAAAAATCGTACAGAATGTAATGAATTGAATATAAATCGTTGTTTATCATCAGCTAATAAATAATCCGTTTGATTGTATAGTACACCGGCAATATCATGGTGTTCATGTAAATAACTCGCCAGTTCTGACACGCTAATTTCATTACTAAAGTCGCAGTAGCAATAATCTTTGATCAACTGGTCAAACATTAATTTAACCAAGTGACGGGTATTTGCACCAGCAACAACAAGGGTACTTGGACTGGTGCCGTGTGGCTGAGCAAAATAATGTTCAGTGAATTGCCGGCTGAATTCACTGTCGTTATCGATCAGTAGATAGTTATTTACTTCAAACGGCATAAGGCCCCACGTATTACGTCATTTTCAATATTAAATTGAAAACATACTTATTAGTAAATAGCCTATAGCGCTGAAAACAGCAAATTCAATGCAAGCTATTCCAATATTATCCTGATGATCAATTTCAAGCTCAGTATCAATGTTTGGCAAAGAGATGAACTTGATTATAGTCGTTAATAGATACAGTAATAACCACATAGTGCCGCAATGTAAAGCTAATGTGAATAAATTCTCAACCATTTTACCACTGTGAAAAGTGGCACTGGCAAGACCCGCATAGATAGCTAATGCAAGGCCAATGGATTTACCGGCATAACGAATGCCAATAGAGGTGTTTTCTAAATTAAAGTTACTTTGTAATGACGCCCCTTGATTGGCGCGAGCAAAGCGATATTCACGGAATTTACTGTCTAAGGCAAAAATAGTTTGCAGTAAAAAGAAGCTGACAAAAGCAATTAGTAAGCTGCTAAACCCTTGGGTATGAGACCAGCTGTATAGCCCTAATGTAATAATACAGTTAGCGATCAACATGCCTGAATCTACCAACGCGGCACAGACATTTTGTTTTAGTATGGCGGCTTCTTCATTAAAGCGGTGCAAGATCCACTTGCGGTGGATCAAGTGGCCTACTTTAATAAAAGTAAACAACAGTACTATCAGTACAATCATCTTAAGCGGGTTTGATTGGGCTGCACTGATACTAATTTCATCAAATAAAAATGCTACAGTCGCGATCACTACACTAATTTCTGACGCAAAACTAATTCCTAGAGCAAAATTGTCATGTTGAGCAAGTTCTTCTTTTAATGCTTGTTTAGCCTTGAGTTGACTTACTACCCGCAAACAAATAACAGCTAAACAAATAACCATAAAACAGATAGCAATCGCGAGTAAACTAGTGTTAGATAAAGATAAATATGACATTGAGAACCTAGGGTGGTTATTATTATGTTAACTATTCTAGTACGGTTACGACTGATATAAAAGAGAGTATTTGATGACACCAGGCGAACAACTCCCAACAGCACTGCATGGCTTAGGCAGCGAACGTTTTTTTCAGCTATATCCAGAGCTTCCTGCTAATGAATTAATTATTAATTTGTTAGGTTTGAGTGACTTTGCCTGGCGTTGCCTGCAATCTCAGCCGCAGTTAATTGAGATGTTGCTCAGTGATACTCAAATGAGTTTGCGAGATAGTCCTAACCCATTTCAAGACTTAAATCTTACCGAGGTTGATGAAGCGCAGTGCCATAAAATTTTACGCCGTTACCGGGAACGCTATTGGCTAAAAGTAGCGTGTTTAGATTTATGTTACAGCAATGATATAGCCGATAGTATTGGCTATATCTCGGCTTTAGCCGATCAGCTAATTGATAGTGCCAATAACTGGGCATTTGCCCAGGTTGCTCAGATTAATGGGCAACCATTCGATGAGCAACAACTGCCACTGGCGATGTTGGTATTAGGAATGGGTAAGTTAGGTGGCCAAGAACTTAACTATTCGTCAGATATCGATTTAATTTTTTCTTATCCGCGTAGTGTAAAAACTCAAGGTGGGCGGCGCTCTTTAGAAGCGCAAGTGTTTTACACTAAAGTGGCACAAAAGCTGATTGCCGCACTTAATCAAACAACGGTTGATGGACAAGTATTTAGGGTCGATATGCGGCTGCGACCTTTTGGTGAAAGCGGCCCCTTGGTGATGAGTTTTAATGCCATGGAAGATTACTACCAAGATCAAGGCCGTGAGTGGGAACGCTATGCGATGCTCAAAGGACGTTTAATTGGCCCTCAAACGCGCTACTGTGATGAATTTTATCAGTTATTAAAGCCTTTTGTGTATCGTCGCTATATCGATTTTTCAGTGATTGAATCGCTGCGTAAAATGAAGCAAATGATAGCTCAAGAAGTACGCCGTAAGCGCTTAACCAACAATATAAAACTAGGCGCTGGTGGGATTCGTGAGGTCGAGTTTGTGGTGCAAGCATTGCAAATGGTACGAGGTGGGCGTGAAGCCAATTTACAAACACAATCATTACAAAAAGCGTTAGCTGAATTAGTAAATATTCAAGTTATTGGCGCAGATGAAGCAAAACTATTACGCCACAATTATTTGTTTTTAAGGCGAGTTGAGCAATATTTGCAGATTTTTGCAGATCAACAAACGCAAACATTGCCAGATGATGGCCTGAACCAACAACGGCTAAATTACCTGTTAGAGCAGAGTGACTTCAGCGCATCTTTAGCGCAAATAAATGACATAATGGCTGGCATCCACAGTGAATTTGAACAAGTTATTGGTTATGAAAGTGAGCCAGTCGATCCTTGCGAAAGTGCTTTTATAAGTGCTTGGGAACACACCGATATTAGTGTTTTAACCGACCCAAATGATGCATGGCAAATACCATTAGAAGATTTTAAAGCCCGCTTAACGAAAACTAAAATTGGTCATCGTGGCCGTGATATTCTCGATAAACTCATGCCATTAATGCTAAAGCAACTATCAGACAGTCAAGCAAGTGGTGACGTATTTAGTATGATCTGCCAAGTATTAAGCAAGGTTATTTCACGAACAGCCTATTTAGAGTTGCTGTTTGAAAACCAAGGCGCGTTAAAACAGCTTGTTTCGTTGTGTTGTCATAGTAAATGGATTGGTGAGCATATTTCGCGTTACCCGATTTTACTTGATGAGCTTATCGATCCTGCGGTGCTGTATAAGCCTACACCACTGACTGCATATAAAGACGAAATACGACAGTATTTTTTACGTATTGATAGCGCAGACTTAGAACAGCAAATGGAAGCACTGCGTCAGTTTAAACAAACCCATCAACTACGTATTGCTGCCGCTGATGCAACCGGTGTGTTAGATGTAATGAAAGTAAGCGATCATTTAACAGCATTAGCCGAAGCGATAGTTGAGCAAGCGGTGAACCTTGCTTGGCAGCAAATGGCGCAGCGTTTTGGTATTCCGCCTAATACTGATGAAGAGCACAAGGGCTTTGCCGTAATAGCTTATGGTAAAACCGGTGGTTTTGAAGTGGGTTATGATTCTGATCTCGATTTAGTCTTTGTACATAATAGTGATGGCTCAGAGCAAACTAATGGCACTAAAGCGATTGATTCACGGCAGTTTTATTTAAAATTAGCACAGCGACTAATGCATTTATTTAATACTCGAACGGCGTCGGGCATTTTATATGAACTAGATACGCGGTTACGCCCAGAAGGTGCCTCAGGGTTAATGGCAATCAATCTTGAGAGCTTTAACCACTATCAGCAAACGCAAGCTTGGACATGGGAACATCAAGCGCTAGTGCGTTCTCGGATGATTTTTGGGCAACCCGAATTACAGCAGCGCTTTGCGCAAATTCGCTTAGGCATTTTGTGCCAGCAGCGCGACCCGCAAAAGCTTAAAGACGATGTGATCACCATGCGTGAAAAAATGCGCACACATTTAGCGAAAGGCAACGATATTGAGTTTGATTTAAAACAAGATACTGGCGGCATTGCTGATATTGAGTTTCTGACTCAATATTTAGTGCTTGATAACGCTTATAGCTTGGAGCAACTAACTACTTACTCAGACAACGTAAGGATTTTAACCGATGCAGCAAGGCTTGGTTGTATTAGTGATGAGATCAAGCAAGGGCTTATTACAGCCTATATTGATTATCGCTCGCGTTATCATGTGTTGAGTCTAGATCAGCAGGGACGTTGTGTAACAAAAGCTGAATTTGCGAAAGACATCGCATTTGTTACACAAGCATGGCAGCAGATATTTGAGTTAAGCGCTTAACTTCTTAGGCGCTTACAGTTTTCGCGCACATATTCAGAGGGCAGCTCGGTGATCACGGCTGCTCGCTGTTTAAAACAAAAGAAGGTATAAACTTCGTTTTCAAAGTCATCATTTATCGCCCGGCCAACTTGATAAAGCGTTGAATTAAAATTGCTATCCACTCGAAAGTGTTCTTTGATCACATAGTCTTTACTTAAATACCAATACAGAACGATATCTTCATCGCGTGCGTAATCAGTTAATACTTTTTTTAAAGTCGAGCCATTTTCAAAGCGTCTCGGCATTAACTCACCAGTCCAATTTGGTGAGGATGGTTCAACAACTTTAGCGCGCTCGGTCAGCGCCGCATCTATATTTATATCCGGATTAGCTAATTTAAGTACGTATTTATCGCGTTCATTGCTTTTATTTACCTGGTTGCGTAACGATGAATAAAAACGTGATAAACCTTGCGCAGCCGCATTTTTAGTATCTTTCATGTCCATGACTGGGCCATGACCTAATAAAAAATAAATCGCTGCGGCAATCAAAATGGCAGCTAGTGATAAATGCTTAACCCAAAACCACATGGCTCATACTCTTGTATTTATATTTACTAATAAAAGCATATTACAGCGGCGTTGTCACTTGTAATAAGAGGGGGCGTTCTCATCCGGCCTGGTTTTAAAGCGTCGATGAACCCACATATATTGTTCTGGTGCGGCATTAATAGCTTCTTCAATGCGTTGATTTACACGAGTCACATCGGCGAGGTTATCGCCAGATGGAAAGTTTTCAAGCATAGGGCGTACTTCTAAATGATATTTTCCCTGTTCGTCACGTCGACTTATAAGACTGACGGTTTCACAGTGCTTACTGGCTGCAAATAGCAAAGTCCCAGTGGTAGTTGCGGTATCTTGAACTGCAAAAAAAGGTGCAAATTCACAGCGTTGGCGGCCATAATCTTGATCGGGTAAGTAATAACATAATTTTTTATTTTTTAAGGCTTTGAGTAGGCCTTTAACATCGCGTTTGCCAACCACAAATTCATTTGAGCGTAAACGACCATTAGTAATAAAATATTCCATTAGCGGATTATTATGGGGGCGGTAAAAACCAATACCTTGATAGTGTAATCCCATGACACGGCTTGCCATTTCAAGATGCAGTATGTGTGGGACTATCATTAGAATCCCTTTACCAGATTGTTGTATTTGCTCAAAGTATTCAAGCCCTTTAACCGAGCCGCAAACTTTTTTTACACGCCAATCAGGCCACCACCATGACATGGCTGTTTCAATCATACCTATACCGGTATTTTCTAAGTTAGAAAGTACTAATGCTTGTTGTTCGGCTGCGGGCATATCTGGAAAGCAGCGTTTAATATTGACTTCAGCAATATGGCGACGACTTTTCATAAAACGATGGACTAAGCGACCTAGCAGTCGGCCCAATGCAAGTTGTAATTTCTGCGGTAGCCAAGAAATTATATACAAAATAAATACGCCAAACCAAGTAAACCAATAACGAGGGCCCAAGAAAGACCATTTAAATGGGGAGTTGTTGACCACAGAAGTATCTCATATGCAAAAGAAGCTAGTTTAACTGGATGAATAAAAAAATACAAAAAAGCCAGCAAGTTGCTGGCTTTTAAATGAGTAATGTTAAGCTTATCTTTATTGGATTTCTTTTAAACCTTGGTTGATGGCTTGTAAATCATTACTTGTTAACGTGCCCGCTGCTTGTTTTAAGCGTAGCGTTGATACAACGTAGCGATAGCGTACATCAGCGAGGTTACGTTTGGCGTTAAATAAGTTTTGTGTACTGACCAGTACGTCAACAATAGTACGAGTACCCACTTCAAAACCAGCTTCAGTGGCTTTTAATGCACTTTCAGCAGAAACTACTGCTTGTTCAAGGGCTTTAAAGGTCGCAATATCTGATACTACTTGATTATAAGAGGTGATCACCGAACGGGTTACGCCACGTAGACTTGCTTCTAAATCTTCACTTGCAGCAACATAAAAAGCACGTGCTTGCTCAGTCGCTGCAGTAGTAGCACCGCCTGAATATATTGGCACACTAAAGTTAATGCCAATATTTGTACTATCACCACGTGGGCGCGCAGTGTTGCTATTGCTATCAGTTAGTGTATCACCGTAGCTGGCATCTAAAGTCAGCTTAGGGTAATGACCCGCTTGTGCTAAATCAATTTGATCTTTAGCGATATCAACCGTTACTTTAGAGACCTGCAGAGTTAAATTATTTTGTTCTGCAAGCTTAATATAATCGGGTGATTTTTTTGCTGGTTGAACGGTAGAGAAAGTCTCAGTGTTTAACATATCCAGCTTAGCGTGATATTTACCGGTGATTTCGCGAAGCTGCTCACGGGCGGTTTCAACGCCGTTTCTGGCAACGATTTCGCGGGCAACCGAGTTATCGAATTGTGCTTGCGCTTCATGCACATCGGTAATTGCCGTTAAGCCTACTGCATAACGCTGTTTGGTTTGCTCAAGTTGACGTTCAATAGCGCGTTTTTCAGATTGTACAAATTCTAAGTTATCAATCGAACTTAATACGTTGAAATAGCCATCAGCAACACGAACAATGAGATCTTGCTTGGCAAAGTCATATTGAGCAGCTGCTTGCAACGCTTGTTTGTCTGCAATACCGAGTGAATTCCATGCACCTAAATCAAACAGTGTCTGGCTTAGTTTAAGACCACGGCTGAATGTATCTGAATCGCTATCGACCTTGGTGTAACCTGCTGCATCAGTACCATTAAATGATGTGCTATCGGTTTTATCATACCCCATAGAAAAACCGATTTGTGGCAATAATGCGCTCATTGCACGGTCACTGTTATAAGCTTGTGCGTTTGCTTGGGCTTTTGCTTTTAAAACAGTAGGATCGTTAGCTGTGGCAATTTCATAAACTTGTAATAAGTCTTCAGCATTTGACGCTGTGGCAGTTAATGCGCAAGATATACCAATCAGCGCAGCAAGAATGTTTTTTTTCATTATTCGTTCAGTCCTTAGACAATTTACGTTCTAAAAGCATGGTAACCTGTTTTACTTAAGAACAAAAAAAAATTTGCGTAAAACAGCGTAAACAAGTGTAACAGAATATATACCCAAACCACCTCAATATGTCAGTTTCAGTTGGAATTAAAAGCGATTTAGGCAAGGCATTGATTGTAAGTTATAGTGGTTCTATTATTAAAATCAATAACGCAGTATAAATCGCTTTTAAACCAACCCCCTGGGCGTTTCACAGGAACTTACTCTCATCGTTGTTACTTCTTAAAAGGGACTGCCATTGTTGCAAAGTAACGCCTTGATATTAAGCCCCTGTGAAACGCTGGATTCTGCATCTTGAGGTGGTTTGGGTATAATCCCCGGACATGATAGTAAGTATCTAGGTTTAAATTCAAGTAATAGCATGTGTAATAGGAAACTTCATGGCTGATGAAAAGCTCACAAAATTTACCAAACAAGACGTTAAAATTGCTCCTATAGAAGTACTTTATAGCGGCTTTTTTAATATTAACTTATATCAGTTTGAACATGCATTATTTGCGGGGGGCAATCAGAGACTATCCGTCGTGAGATACTCGAACGCGGTGACGCGGTTGCAGTTTTACCGTATGATCCCATAGCAGATAGTATTTTATTGATAGAACAAATACGTATTGGCGCGATAAGAACTAAACAGTCACCTTGGTTATTAGAATGTATAGCAGGCATGACCGATGGCAGTACTAATTATGAAGATGTCGCTAGGCGCGAAGCATTTGAAGAAGCGGGCTTAGTACTGAGCGAATTGGAATTTATGCTATCGTACCTGTCAAGCCCAGGAGGGACTACTGAGCGGTTACATCTTTATCTTGCAAAAACTGATTTAAGTCAGCTACAAAGTGACGTGTATGGACTTGCAACTGAAGGTGAAGATATTAAAACGCATATTCTCAGTTTTGATGATGCAATGGCGCGTTTAGCAACCGGTGAGATAGATAATGCTGCCTCGGTAATTTCATTGCAGTGGTTAGCGCTTAATCGCGAACGTATAATTAATCAGCGCAGCTAAAATAGTAATAGACTACCCTTAACCTCTAACTTTATGGCGGTAATGTGACAGCACTTGCAGTGAAACAACGATATATTCAGAGTCTTCCTAAATACTTGACGTTATGTGAGCATAACTACTTACGTGCTTTAAAATTGCTGCCCAATGAGCGCAAAGAAGGCAATACACGTCAAGTACAATTGGGTAATAACCAGTTTGTAATTAAGGTGGATGGCTGTGCTAAATACACGATGGATATTTCAATAACCCAATTAACCGGTATGTTAAAAGGGGTTAATCCGCTGTTTTTAACTGTGCGTTTATATCACGATGCAAAAGTTGCTGAAATAATTCACCATGATTACCATCAAAGGATCAAACCTTCATATGGTTACCCTAATCCGCAAATGCATCAAAAAGATGAAAAATATCAACTTAATGCGTTTTTGTATGATTGGTTAGTGGCGTGTGTTGAAAGTGGTCGAGCGGTACTTAACTGGGATATAAATGATGGCCTGGTTTGATGAGTCGGCGCAGTTCAATAATACTCAGCTGCGCTTAGCGCATATTACCGATTGTCACTTATTTGCAGACCCACAAGGGGAGTATTTTGCGGTCAATACCGCTGAGCACTTTTCTCGCGCGCTTGCTGATATGGCACACCAGTCATTAGACGCTGTGATCTTTGGTGGCGATTTAACCCAAGATCACAGTTTTGCATCATATTTGTTGTTTGCTCAGCTGATTGCCGACTCAGCGCTTACTTGCCCTGTTTTTTGGCTGCCTGGTAATCATGATGATATCAGTGCGATGCAGCGTATTTCTGGTGGTCAAATCAATAGTGCAAAACGGTTAATTGCCGATGGCTTTGAAGTGTTGTTAATTAGCTCTAAAGGGCCAACACCAGCAGGTTGGGTAAGCGAAGCCGATTTAAATGAACTCGCTGATTTATTAGCGACTACACAGTCGCCGAGCGTGGCTTTTTGCCACCATAATCCATTACCTATTAATGGTTACCTAGACAAGCATATGCTCGAAAATGGCCCGCAACTACTTAATGTATTGCATAATAGCGCGCTAGTAAGGCAGTTATTTCATGGTCATGTTCACAATGACTATCAATTTAAATTCAGAAGTATTGAGATTTTTGCCACGCCAGCAAGCTCAGTGCAGTTTACTAAACACACCGATGACTGGCAGCAACACAATGCGGGGCCTGGTTATCGATTGTTGACAATATCAAAGCCAACAAACAGTGCAAAACTATTAATTAACTCGGAACTGATGTGGCCCAACGAGTAATTTATATTCATGGTTTTAATAGCAGTGAACATTCATTTAAAGCTGTCCGCTTTGGTGAGTATATGGCACACTATGACGTTGATTATTGTGTGCCACGGCTAAGCCATGAACCGTTTCATGCGATAATTCAAATTGAACAATTATTAACGCCAAATACTGTATTACTTGGCAGTTCTTTAGGTGGTTTTTACGCCACTTATTTATCGCAAAAATATCAGTTACCAGCAGTGGTTATAAACCCTGCGGTTAAGCCTTATTTATTGTTGAGTTCTTTGTTAGGGCCGAACTATAATCCCTATCAGGATAGCCATTACGAGCTCAACAATAGTCATATTAACGCGTTAAAATCACTGTCGATACCTAGCTTAGAGCGCCCATCATTACTGTACTTATTACAGCAAACGGGTGATGAAGTACTGGATTATCAGCAGGCCGTTAAATATTATTCACAATGCAAGCAACAGATAGAATCTGGTGGTGATCATAGCTTTGTTGGCTTTGATGACTCCATTGCTAGTATTGTAGATTTTCTTAAAATCACGTAAAACTTAGCTAAGCGCATAAAAGATAAAAACTATGAGTCAGCAAAATTATAACGCCGAAGCCATTGAAGTATTAAATGGGTTAGAACCTGTTAAACGCCGCCCTGGTATGTACACCGACACCACCCGTCCTAATCACTTAGGACAAGAGGTTATTGATAACAGTGTCGATGAAGCCATGGCCGGACATGCCACTAGAATTGATGTCATTTTGCATGAAGATAATTCGCTAGAAGTTAGCGATGATGGCCGTGGTATGCCTATCGATATTCACCCAGAAGAAGGTATTCCTGGGGTCGAATTGATTTTTACCAAGCTGCATGCTGGTGGCAAGTTCTCTAATAAAAACTACCAATTTTCAGGTGGTTTGCACGGGGTAGGGATCTCCGTGGTTAATGCATTATCAACGCGCGTTGAAGTGGTTGTGCGCCGCGATGCACAACAATACATGATGGCGTTTGAAAGCGGTGATAAAGTTGAAGATCTTCATGTTATAGGCACCGTAGGTAAACGTAATACAGGTACAACTGTACGTTTTTGGCCTGATGTAAGCTACTTTGATTCAGCTAATTTCTCGTTGACTAAATTACATCATTTATTAAAAGCTAAAGCCGTACTTTGCCCAGGTTTACGTATTAAGTTTGTTAATAAACAAACCAAAGAAACCCAAGAGTGGTATTACGAAACAGGCCTTAAAGACTACTTAAACGAAGCTGTTAAAGGTTACGAAGTACTGCCAAAAGACCCATTTACCGGTGAGTTTTCAAGTTCAACGGAAGGTGCTGATTGGGCGGTTGTTTGGTTACCTGAAGGCGGTGAATCGATAGCTGAAAGTTACGTTAACTTAATACCAACTGCGCAAGGCGGTACTCACGTAAATGGTTTGCGACAAGGTTTACTCGAGGCTATGCGTGAGTTTTGTGAATTTAGAAACTTACTGCCGCGTGGCGTTAAGCTCACCCCCGATGACATTTGGGAACGGTGTAGCTACGTTTTATCAGTGAAAATGCAAGATCCACAATTTGCCGGTCAAACCAAAGAGAAATTATCTTCTCGTTCGTGCTCGGCATTTGTATCTGGGGTGGTAAAAGATGCATTCAGTTTATGGTTAAATGAGCACACCGATACTGCTGAGTTACTGTCAGAGTTATGTATTTCTAATGCACAGAAACGTCTTCGCGCAGCCAAAAAAGTGGTGCGTAAGCGTGTTACCGCAGGTCCCGCATTACCGGGCAAATTAACCGACTGTAGCGCTGCAGATAACGACCGTACCGAGCTATTTTTAGTAGAAGGTGACTCAGCTGGTGGCTCAGCTAAACAAGCACGTGATCGTGAGTTTCAGGCAATAATGCCACTACGTGGTAAAATTTTGAATACGTGGGAAGTTGAATCAGGGCAAATTTTAGCATCACAAGAGGTGCACGATATTTCTGTGGCGCTGGGTATCGACCCTGACTCAACTGATATCTCTTCTTTACGCTATAATAAAATTTGCATCTTAGCGGATGCTGACTCCGATGGACTGCATATTGCGACTTTGTTGTGTGCACTATTTGTTCGTCATTTCCCAACGTTGGTGAAAACGGGTCACGTATATGTAGCTATGCCGCCGTTGTTTAGAATCGACATTGGTAAAGATGTTTATTATGCCCTTGATGAAGATGAAAAATCCGGCATCCTAGCGCGTATTGAAGCAGAGAAAAAACGCGGTAAAGTAAACGTACAGCGTTTCAAAGGCTTGGGTGAAATGAACCCACTGCAACTACGCGAAACGACCATGGATCCTAATACTCGCCGCTTAGTCCAGCTAACCTTAGAAGATGAAGTTGAAACCATGGAAATGATGGATATGTTGCTGGCGAAAAAGCGCTCATCAGATCGTCGTCAATGGTTAGAAGACCACGGTAATCGTGCTCAAGTGTGATTTTTCAAGGGTGTAATGCCATGCAAGTACAGCAAGGGAGTTGTTTTAAACATTTAAACAGTTTAGTTTTATTAACGATTCTTGTTACTTGTTTGTACTTGTACTGCGCACCTTTAAAAGCACAGCAAAAAACCGCTTTTGATGAGCAATGGTTAACAACACAACTGCATACCGCCCACGAAAAAAGCATTCAGGATCCAGGCCAAGCCATTGAGTTTGTAGCGCTATTATTAGTAGAGCATACGAGTCGCTTAACAGTGTTACAACGCACAAGGTTACAACTCAATTTAGCTGAAAATTACTTATTAAATGGTGAAATAACTAAATCCATTGAATTGGAACAGCAAATAGCGAAGCAGCTAAACTCACTAAGTAGTGATGCGCTGATAAGCTACTACTTAGTAAAATCGGATATTTACAATTTTACTGGGCAAACTGAAAAATCATTAGCAGTTTTAATGACAGCTAAAGAGCTAGTTGAACAACTTGATAATGATAAGCTAAAAAGTGATGTATATGGCGCTTTAGCTAATTTTTATGTGTATAACCATGATGATATTCGGGCATTAGATTACTTCTATAAAAGTTATGTAATTATTAAGCGTAGTGGAAGTTTACTTGATTTAGCCTACATAGAATCAACAATGGCAAAATCGTACGAATATTTGTTTGATTACAACAAAGCAATTGAAGTGCAAACTAAGGCATTAGATTATTTTTTAAAACATGACTTAGCGTTTGACAGTTTAGTGTCGTATTTTCATTTAGCTAAAGTTTATTTAAAGATGGGGCGCAGCCAAGAGGCGATTGCAAGTAGTCAGAAATTACTGACGTTGAGCAAAAAGTTAGCCAATGAAAAATTAGTGTACTACGGTTATATTATCTTAGCGGAAGCATATTTATTAGAACAAGATATGGCTCAAGCTAGCCATTATTTGTCATTGAGTAATCAATATTTTGACAGGCTTGAAGATGTAGTTACCATTGCTAACCACTTCTATACTCAAGCAGGTATTGAGTTAGCACTGAATTTGCCTGAGCAAGCCACGATAACCTTAACTAAAGCGCAGCAGTTGTCGAAGCAAATTCCGATAGAAAACAGTATCACATCACTATTGAAGTTAACCCGCTTGCTTACTCAGCTTGCGGTGCAGCAACAAGATTATCAGCAGGCGTACTTACATCAGCAAGATCTTATCGCTTTAAATGCTCAACATTATAATAAAGTGCGCGAGTTATCCCGTTCTCGCTATCAAGTTCAGTTTGATACTAAACAAGTAGAAATTGAACGACAGCTGCTTGAAAAAGATAAAGAACTTAGCGAATTTGCATTACAAGAAATTAAGCAACAGCAAGCATTACAAAAAACCATTATGCTAAGCGTACTATTATTATTTTTATTGCTGTTAATCTTTTCATGGCGACAATATCGTTTAAAGCGCAAATTTAGTGTGCTAGCCAATACGGACGTTTTAACTGGTGTGGCTAATCGACGTAAAATAATAGAGTTTGCTCAGTTACAGTGGCAACAGTTAAAAAAAGATGATCACAATTTTTGTTTGATTGCTTTTGATTTAGACCACTTTAAAAACATTAATGATGATTTTGGCCACCCGGCAGGGGATTTAGTGTTACAAGCGATCACGAATACATCTCTGCGAGCGATCAGAGAGAATGATATTCTAGGGCGCATTGGTGGCGAAGAGTTTTTAGTGGTACTCAACAATACCACTTTAGCTGAAGCCACTGAAATTGCTTATCGAATTAAAACTGAGATTGAAAAAGAACGTATAATCAGTGATGGAAATGAGATCAAAGTCACTGCAAGTTTTGGTGTGGCGCAAAAGCAAGCGCAACTAGGCTCATTTAAAGATTTATTTAAAAAAGCAGACAAAGCGTTATATGCCGCAAAAGATCATGGCCGTAATAGGGTAGAAATCGATGAATAAATTACTAGTTTCTGTATTAACATTAGGCTTGCTAAGTACTCCCTTAGCAGCAAAAGAAATCCTTAAAGAACTCAGTGTTCCTGATGGCTTTACTGTAAACATATTTGCCAGTGATGTGGAAAATGCACGGCAATTAGCAGTATCTAAAAAAGGTATTGTGTATGTTGGCTCGCGAAACGCGGGAAATGTGTATGCACTGATTGATCACAATAGTGATGGGGTTGCTGATAAACAAATTTTGGTGGCCAGTGGTTTAACTATGCCTTCAGGTTTAGCGATCAAAGATGGCGACTTATATGTTGCTGAAGTACAACGTATTATTCGCTTCAAAAATATTGATACACAATTGAAAGCACCTAAATATGAAGTGGTTTACGACGCATTACCGACAGAGCGTCATCACGGTTGGAAGTTTTTACGCTTCTCACCAACCGGCGAGCTGATCATTCCTGTGGGTGTACCTTGTAATATTTGCGCTGAAGATGAGCGCTATGGGCGAATATTTTCATTGGATGTAAACACCAAACAAATGACCACGTTAGCACAAGGTGTGCGTAACTCTGTTGGCTTTGACTTTCATCCTAGCACCCAAGCTATGTGGTTTAGTGATAATGGCAGAGACATGATGGGTGATGATCTTCCACCGGATGAACTAAACCGCTTAACAACCGAAGGTGAACATTTTGGTTTTCCCTATGTGCATGCAGGTGCCATCTTAGATCCTGAATTTGGTAAAGGTAAAAATATTGCCGATTACAGTGCCCCAGCTTTAGCCTTGGGTGCGCATGTAGCCCCATTAGGGATTCATTTTTATCAAGGTAAACAATTTCCTGCTAATTATAAGCAACAATTATTTGTTGCTGAACACGGCTCTTGGAACCGTAGTAAAAAATCTGGATATAAAGTGGCAGTTGCCACTATTGAGCAAGGACGTGTGATAAAATACACGCCGTTTATTACGGGCTTTATGAAAAACGAAGAAACATTGGGTCGTCCGGTTGCTTTTGCAGAACTTGCCGATGGCAGCTTATTGATCTCCGATGATTATGCCAATGTGATCTACCGTGTAAGCTATAAAAAAAATTAGGTAGGCTTTGATGAGTGATACAGATACCTTGCTATTGCAAGGAATTGAGCAACAAACAATGGGGCGTTTTACCGAAGACGCCTATTTGAATTATTCCATGTATGTGATCATGGATAGGGCATTGCCACATATTGGCGATGGTCTAAAACCAGTACAACGTCGTATTATTTACGCCATGAGCGAACTGGGTTTATCGGCAACGGCTAAATATAAAAAGTCAGCCCGTACCGTTGGTGATGTACTCGGTAAGTACCATCCTCATGGTGATAGCGCTTGTTATGAAGCCATGGTGTTAATGGCACAACCGTTTTCTTATCGTTACCCATTAGTTGATGGGCAAGGGAACTGGGGTGCTGCAGATGATCCAAAGTCATTTGCGGCAATGCGTTATACCGAAGCGCGTTTATCTAAGTTCTCAGAAGTACTGTTAAAAGAACTTGGCCAAGGGACTGTTGATTGGACGCCAAACTTTGATGGCACAATGGACGAGCCACAAGTATTACCATCACGCTTACCACATATTTTACTCAATGGTATTACGGGTATTGCAGTGGGTATGGCAACTGACATTCCGCCACATAACGTACGCGAAGTAGCCAGTGCCTGTTGTTTGCTATTGGATAACCCTAAAGCTGAACTAGATCAATTGCTTGAGCATGTACAAGCTCCCGATTACCCAACTGAAGCTGAAATAATTACTTCAAAAGCGGATATTCGTAAAATTTATCAAACCGGCCGTGGTTCGATAAAAATGCGCGCTATTTATACAGAGGAGCACGGCGATATTGTCATTACTGCACTGCCACATCAATGTTCTGGTGGTAAAGTACTTGAGCAAATCGCAGCGCAAATGAATGCCAAAAAGCTGCCTATGGTGGCTGATTTACGTGACGAATCAGATCATGAAAATCCAACCCGGATTGTCATCATTCCGCGTTCTAATCGCATTAAAGTGGAGCCGTTAATGGCTCATTTATTTGCCACTACAGACTTGGAAAAAAATTACCGCGTTAATATCAATATGCTTGGCCTTGATGGCCGTCCGCAGGTAAAAGATTTACGAACCATTTTAACTGAGTGGCTGGTGTTCCGCCGTGAAACAGTGCGCCGTCGCCTGCAATACCGTTTAGATAAAGTATTGGCTCGTTTACATATTTTAGAAGGTTTATTGGCAGCCTTCTTAAATATTGACGAAGTGATCGAAATTATTCGTGCCGAAGACAAGCCAAAGCCGGTATTAATGGAACGCTTTGGTATTACAGACATCCAAGCCGAAGCAATCCTTGAATTAAAACTACGTCATTTAGCGAAACTTGAAGAGTTTAAAATTCGTGGGGAGCAAGATGAGCTTGCCAAAGAGCGCGATAAATTACAGCTGACTTTAGGCTCTGAACGTCGTATGTCGACGTTACTAAAAAAAGAGATTCAAGAAGCAGCAGAGCTGTATGGTGACGATCGCCGTTCACCGATTGTCGAACGTCTTGAAGCGAAAGCATTAAGCGAAAAAGATTTAATCCCATCAGAATCAGTAACCGTTGTGTTGTCTGAAAAAGGTTGGGCGCGTGTTGGTAAAGGCCATGATTTAGATGTTGAAGGGCTCAGTTATCGAGCTGGCGATGCATATAAAGCCTCTGCCCGTGGTAAGAGTAATCAACCTGCGGTGTTCTTAGATTCTGCTGGGCGTGCATTTGCCACTGATGCGCATGGGTTACCGTCGGCACGAAGCCAAGGTGAACCAATGACAGGGCGGTTTAACCTCACTGCAGGTGCTAATTTTGAGCATGTAGTGATGGGCGAAGACAAACAAGTACTGTTAATGGCATCAGATGCAGGTTATGGTTTTATTACTGATTTTGTAGATCTAGTAAGTAAAAACAAAAACGGTAAAGCCTTGGTTAGTGTGCCTAAAGGTGGGCAATTATTAGCGCCAATTAGGGTTAATGATGTTGCTAACGATTACTGTATGGCGATATCGAATGAAGGCCGGATGTTGTTATTCCCATTACGTGATTTACCAAAACTAGGTAAAGGTAAGGGTAACAAGATAATCTCTATCCCAAGTGCCAAAGTACAAGCGCGTGAAGAGTTTGTTAAAGTGCTGGCAGTGGTGCCTGAAGGTACCAGTGTTACCCTGCATGCAGGTAAGCGTAAGCTGACTCTTAAACCCAGTGATTTAGAGCATTATCATGGTGAGCGTGGTCGTCGAGGTAATAAATTACCGCGTGGTTTACAGCGTGTCGATGAAGCGGTTGTAGAGTTGACGGCGATTGATGATGACATTGAGCCGACAGAAACTGAGTAAGTATTTTTTTTATATCTATGAATAAAACGGCCTGCTATTGCAGGTCGTTTGTTTTTAAAGCAGAAAATTATTTTAAGCTTACATGTGTTCGCTAAACACTCGTTTAGCGGTAAAAATAACGCTATAATGCCGACGTTATTATTTTTGGAGCGTTTTCTTTGTTAGCTATTATTCGTATTGTTATTATGGCATTGTTTATTTTATTAAGCTGTGTATTTGGTTTACTCCTTTGTTTAGTAAAACCTTTTCATATAAATAATGTACATATTATTTCAAGTTGGTTTGGTACAGTGGCTAAAATGCTTGGTGTAAACGTGGTTATTACACGCCATCCTGACGCGCAAAGTTGTGGCCCTGCAGTATATGTTGCAAACCATCAAAATAATTACGATATTTTCACTTTACCGGCGGCGGTACCAAAAAACTGTGTCAGTTTAGGTAAAAAAAGTCTTAAGTGGATCCCATTTTTTGGACAGCTATATTGGCTTTCGGGCAATATTCTAATTGATCGGGGTAATCGCTCTAAAGCGGCTGGCACGATCACTAAATCGGCCGATAAAATCAAACAAAAAGGCCTGTCAGTGTGGATTTTCCCAGAGGGAACCCGCAGTTACGGACGTGGCTTATTACCATTTAAAACAGGTGCATTTCACACGGCTTTAAATGCGGATGTACCTGTAGTACCTGTATGTATGAGCACAACATATAAAACCATTAAGCTAAATCGCTGGGACAATGGTATAATCTACATAGACATGTTAGCGCCAGAACCACTTGATAAAACGATTGGAGCACGTGAACACGCAAAGCGTATTCATAGCAAAATGGCTGCTAGAATAACTGAATTAGATGCTCAAGTGAGAGAAAAGTAATGGAAAATTGGCGTGAAATTAGTGAAGACATTGTAACTTCGTTATTAGAAGATGGTTCTGATCCTGAGATCTTATACGAAGTAGAACATCACTTTGTTTGCGAAGACTTTGTCAAGCTTGAGCAAGCTGCACTCGCTGCGTTTAAACTAGGCTATGACGTTGAAGAGCCTGCAGAGCTTGAGCTTGAAGACGGCAGTAAGATTTGGGGCTTTGACATCGTTGTTGAAGCTGAGTTAGATGTTGAGGTAATAATGGAAGATGTTGATAAACTAGCACAACTTGCGATCGACACCGACGTAGAATACGACGGCTGGGGCACTTACTTCCAAGAGTAATGTGTTAGCCACTAGGTCCTAACCACTAGGACCTAGTGTAATCCATAACTATTATTGACTCGCCAACTCGCCAACTCGCCAACTCACCAACTCACCAATTCATCATTTCCTAGTGCTTATTTCGTATTCGTTACTTTTGTTATAGACATTTGTAGTGGATCGTTGATAATCAGTAATTATTATTTTTTGAAATGAATTAATCACTTTATATGCTTATTACCCTTCCAATTTCTGAACTCGTACCAGGAATGTTTGTTGACAGTGTTAGCAAGCAGTTTGAGGGGGTTGATAGTATAAAAATCAAAACTCGCGGCCTAGTTCGCGATAAATCGATCATTAAGCGCTTGGTATCCGAAGGAGTTCAAGAGCTGCTGATAGATTTTACGCAAAGTGATGTGAGTGTTCCTGCCAAATATCAGCTCAAACCTGAAGTCGCTGCTGCAACGGCCAATAACCCTAATAAATTAAAGATAAAAAAGGTTATTTCAGTTGAGCAAGAGTTTGCTAAAGCGAGTGTGAGCTATGAGCAACATAATCGTAATTTACAAAGTTTATATGGCGACGTTACCTCAGGCTTAAAGATGAATATCGCACTGCTTGATGGTATAGCTAAAGATATTGTGGCATCGGTATTTCGTAATCATAATGCAATGACTATTTTAACCCGCATTAAAGATAAGCATATGTACAACTGGCGACATATGACTAACTGCGCCATTTTTGTCACTGTATTTGCCAAGTACTTAGGTTACAAAGAAAGTGTTGTGCAAGAGCTGGCCATGGGTGCCTTGCTGCACGATTTGGGACAAGCTAAATTACCACAAGGGATTTTTTCTAAATCTGAAAAAGTAAATAAACTTGAGATGCAAGCGATTAAAAAGCATGTAGCGCAAAGTTTAGGATTGGTAAAAGGCGAAAAAGGCATTACCCCATTAATGCTTGATATGATAGTTAATCACCATGAGCGCTTAGATGGCAGTGGTTATCCTCGAGGTCTTCTGGGTGAAAAACTTAGTCGACCAGCACGAATTATGGCGATAGTTGATGTGTATGACGCGATGACAGCGGACAGGCCCCATCAATTAGGTGATGAACCGGTCAACGCACTGCGCTATTTACTTGCTAATAAACACATGTTTGATGGCGAGCTAGTACAGCGGTTTATTAAGTGTTTAGGTGTACATCCAGTCGGCACGATTGTTAAATTAACTAATGAACGGTTGGCATTAGTAACCGAAGGTAATCATCAGAACCCCATTCAACCTAAAGTTAAAGTTTTCTATAATGCTAAGCATAGTCATCATATTACGGCAAAAGATGTTGATTTAACTTCACCAGATCATGACTTAAAGATTTTAGCGAGTATCAAACCATTAGATTATCAGCTTAATTTGGCTCGTTTGTTAAAAGAGCATCTGTTGGTTTAAGCGGTTTTTTGGTTATTGCTTTGTCACAGTGTTTTTTAGTTGATTGCTTAGCCGATAATAGCGCACCACTGAAGCAACTCACCATTAATAGTAGCCACAATAAAGTCCCATTTTCTGAATGTAACGCACTACAGCAGCATACTAGTGCGACTAAAGCACAGACAATGGCACCTAACCAATAATGGTTAACAGGGTTATCGCATTCGCCAGCTCTGGTGCAGGCACAAAAATTAGCTTTGCAAAAGCAATATACACTTATCCCACAAAAAGCCAACGCAGCAATAATTAATCCTATTTCCACCGCTTCATCTCCTTTGCTAGTCTTGTTTGGCAGTCTAATAGTGCTTATCAAGCAAGTCAATCTAAATGATAATTAATTGCAAGTGAGTTTTATTGTAACTTATCCGATGAGTTTTAAAAAACTGTTACTTTGCTGTTAAAAAATGGTTTTTATGGGGTTTTTTAACGCTTTGTTACAGTTTTTTATTTAAAAGTAAGGTACTGTGCTAAGGTTTTGAAGTAACTTACTCCTAATAATTAGAGACAACACATGGGAACCCAAGCATTTTGTTTGGTTAAGGAAACACAATGAAATTTACAAAAACTTTAATTGCAGCATCATTTGCTGTTATGTCTGCAGATACGTTTGCAGCGGCTTTCCAGCTTGCAGAGCAAAATGCCTCTGGCTTAGGGCGTGCATATGCTGGTGAAGCAGCCGTGGCTGATGATGCCTCTGTAGTTGCGCGTAACCCAGCTCTTATGTCTGTATTTAAAGAGCAGCAGCTAAGTATTGCAGGTATTGCTGTCATTCCAGATGTCAGCCTTCGTGGCACTGAAGCTAGTAATCAATCAGTTAACCCTGGTCAACTAAACGACAGCAGTATTGCGCCAGCCGCTTTTGTTCCTGCAGGTTATTTTGTAATGCCTATCGATGACAAGTTTGCTGTTGGTTTTGGTGCGTTTTCAAATTTTGGTTTATCAACTGAATTTGAAGCAGATTACCCTGCAGGCCAGCTTGCTGGTGAAACAGAGATTGTTACTGTAAATATGAACGTAAGTGGTTCATACAAAATCAATGAGCAATTTAGTGTTGGCCTTGGCTTAAACTATGTTTATGCAGATGCGAAAATCATTCGTAATTTTGGTGCCAATCCATTAGGTTTACCAGCACAAACTCAAGCAGTACATTTAGAAGGCGATGATACAGGCTTTGGTTGGAACTTAGGAGCTAGCTATCAGATTGATGAAAATAGTCGCTTTGGTTTTAACTATCGTAGCGAGACAGATATCACATTTGATGGCGAGTTTTCTAACCAATTACCTGCACAAATCGGTGGCCTAGCTGGCGTAAGTGTACCTGGAAGTGTTGAAATCACTCTCCCTGCGATTGCTGAGTTTTCTGGTACACACCAGTTAGATGAGAAAACAGGCTTACACTACAGTGTATTATGGACTGGTTGGGATAGTTTCCAAAAGCTAGAAGCTTATGTTCCAGGCAAAGATACACCTGTATTCTCTAAAGATGAGCACTTCTCAAACTCAATGCGTTACTCAATCGGTGGCGATTATCAGTTTAACGATGCTGTACTATTACGTGCTGGTATTGCTTATGATGAATCACCAGCCGATCAAAAACACCTGTCAATTTCTATCCCTGATACTGACCGTTTTTGGTACTCGTTTGGTGTTAACTACACCATGAGCGAACAAGCAAACCTAGATATTGGTATGAGTATTCTCCGTGGTAAAACACAAAACTTTACTGAATCTGATGGCTTAGGTCAGCAGTGGGGCTTTGAATCAAAAGGCCATGCATACTTATTTGGTGCGCAGTATAACTACACGTTTTAATTTGTAGGCGCGGGTTTATCCCGCGCAAATAAAAAGCCGCGTTATTTATTAACGCGGCTTTTTTTGTGTCTAGCTGTGCGGGGTTCCCCGCATCTAGTTACAAGCTTTCGATCTTGGCTTTTTGCTCAAGTAGTTTTGCTTTCGCATCTGAGAACTCTGCAAGCTTCTCATTTTCTTTAGCAAGGACTGCTTCAGGTGCATTGTTAACAAACTTTTCGTTTGCTAGTTTATTTTGCACTTGAGCTAGGCCTTTTTCGGCTTTTTCAAGCTGCTTAGCAATGCGTGCAAGTTCGGCGTCAACATCGATTAGACCTGCCATTGGGATCATGATCTCAAGGTTACCAACATAAGATGTTGCACATGCAGGTGCGTCATCTTTGTTATCAAGCAGCGTAAATTCTTCAATTTTAGCAAGTGATGCTAAGAAAGATTTATTTTCTTCAATACGACGTACATCATCCGCAGATGCATTTGCTAGTAATACTGATAACGGCTTGCTTGGGCTAATATCCATTTCACCACGAATGTTACGAATAGCTAAAATGAATTGCTTAACCCACTCTAAATCATCCATTGCTTTTGCATCAACGTTAGCTTCATTGTAAACAGGGAAGGCTTGTACCATGATACTAGTGTTCGCTGTTTCAAGACCTGCCAGTGGCGCAACACGTTGCCAAATCGTTTCGGTAATGTATGGCATCATTGGGTGCATTAAGCGCAGTAGGCTTTCAAGCACAGTGATCAGTGTATGACGCGTACCACGTTGTTGTGCTTCATTGCCTTTGAATAATACAGGCTTTGTCAGCTCTAAGTACCAATCGCAAAATTGGTTCCAAGTGAACTCATAAAGCGTATTTGCTGCAAGGTCAAAACGGTAGTTATCTAAGTGCTCAGTATAGGTTTTAACAGTTGCTTCAAATTGGCCTAAGATCCAACGATCAGCAAGTGAATACTCTTTAACTGCATCATTTGTAAAGCCACAATCTTGCTCTTCGGTGTTCATTAGTACATAACGGCTGGCGTTCCATAACTTATTACAGAAGTTGCGGTAACCTTCAAGGCGGTTCATATCCCAGTTGATGTCACGACCAGTTGATGCCATTGCCGCTAAAGTAAAGCGCAGTGCATCTGTACCGTGGGCTTCAATGCCGTTATCAAAGGTTTTACGAGTATCTTTTTCGATTTTATTAGCAACTTTTTCTTGCATCAGGTTACTGGTGCGTTTTGTTACTAAGCTTTCAAGGTCGATACCGTCAATCATATCGATTGGATCAAGTACGTTACCTTTAGATTTTGACATTTTATCGCCATTTTCATCGCGAATAAGACCCGTAACGTAAACCGTTTTAAAGGGCACTTGTGGCTTGCCGTTATCATCTTTGATGAAATGCATGGTCATCATGATCATGCGCGCTACCCAGAAGAAGATAATATCAAAACCAGTTACCAATACGTCAGACGGGTGGAAAGTTTTCAAATCATCTGTGTTCGCAGGCCAGCCTTGGGTTGAAAAAGTCCAAAGTGCTGATGAGAACCAGGTATCGAGTACATCTTCGTCTTGGCTAAGTGTTACGCTATCAGCAATGTTGTTTTCACGACGTACTTCTGCTTCATCACGGCCAACAAAAACGTTGCCTTCGCTGTCGTACCAAGCTGGAATGCGGTGACCCCACCACAGCTGGCGCGAAATACACCAATCTTGTACGTCGTTCATCCACGAGAAATACATGTTCTCGTATTGCTTAGGTACAAATTGAATATCGCCATTTTTTACTGCGTCTTTTGCAGGCTCAGCCAGTGGTGCAACACGTACATACCATTGGTCAGTAAGTAGCGGTTCAATAACCACACCAGAGCGGTCGCCGTAAGGTACGGTTAGAGCGTGATCTTCAATCTTTTCAAGTAGGCCTAACTGTTCAAATTCAGCCACAATTGCTTTACGTGCATCGAAGCGGTCAAGACCATGCAGGCGCTCAGGAATTGGTGCATCAAACTCAAGCTCTTTACCATCAAAGGTGTACGTTTCGCCTTGACTTAGAATTGCGGCATCTTTATCGAAGATATTGATCAACGGCATTTGATGACGTTTACCAACTTCGTTATCGTTAAAGTCGTGTGCTGGCGTGATTTTTACACAACCAGTGCCTTTGTCTTTATCGGCATGTTCATCAGCAACAATTTTAATTCGACGATTAACAATCGGCAGTAAAATCTCTTTACCGATCAAGTCTTGATAGCGTTCGTCATCTGGGTTTACTGCAACACCTGAGTCACCAAGCATGGTCTCTGGGCGAGTCGTTGCCACTACAATGTAGTTTTTACCGTCTTGGGTTGTAACACCATCAGCCAATGGGTAACGTAGGTGCCACATGTGGCCTTGTTTGTCTTTGTTTTCAACTTCAAGATCAGAGATAGCCGTGTGTAGCTTTGGATCCCAGTTTACTAGGCGCTTACCACGATAAATTAAATCTTCTTTGTGTAAGCGTACAAACACTTCTTTAACTGCTTCTGATAAGCCGTCATCCATTGTGAAACGTTCACGATCCCAGTCAACCGATGCGCCAAGGCGACGAAGTTGTTTTGTGATAGTCCCGCCAGATTGTTCTTTCCACTGCCAAATTTTGTCGATGAAAGCTTCACGGCCTAAGTCGTGGCGTGTTTTACCTTCTTCAGCAGAGAGTTTACGTTCAACCAGCATTTGCGTAGCAATACCTGCGTGGTCAGTACCTACTTGCCATAATGTGTTATTACCTTGCATACGTTTAAAACGCGTTAAGGTATCCATAATGGTGTCTTGGAAAGCGTGGCCCATGTGTAAGCTACCAGTGACATTGGGTGGCGGGATCATAATTGAATATGCATCGCCTTTACCTGATGGTTTGAAGTAGCCTTTTTGTTCCCAGTCTTGGTATAACGACTGTTCAATATCTTGCGGATTGTAGGTTTTATCCATTACACAGAACCTTAAATAAGTACTTAAATGAGTTAGTTAGCTATTTATACAAAAGGTATGTTAGCTATTAATATCTTGCGTGGTGATATTAGCACCGAGTTGGCGTAGCTTTTTAAAGCGCTCACGGGCAGCTTGTTTAGCAGTGGCTTCAACGGGCACAAAATCAAAAACTTGGTTAAACCGACGAATAAAGTCCGGCAATTGTGCAGCCAAGTTAATTAAAACTTTACGATTACCGACTGGCGGGGTAGTACCTATTTCAACGGGCGCACCACCTTTTGGACCTTCACCTTGGAGATTGTGAGGCACAAAACTGTCGGGGTCGAATGACCAAATAGTTTCATCAATGGCATGGGCAATTTCAAGATCATCAACGTAAATAAAGATACGATGACCAAGACGATACTGTTCAGCAGCAATATCAGCCGCTAAGCTAAAGTGATCATCAGCCTTGGCTAATGACTCATCTTGTTGCTTTAGAACGAAAAACTGGGCGTTCATGCTCATTGTATCGGGGCTTCCCACAGTATTGAAAATAATACTTAAATCAAAGCAGGGATTTTGCCATATAACGCGTTTTGCTTCAATTAATACGCTAATTTATACGTTAATAAGTGGGGAATAAATAAGGCGCTAAAAAGCGCCTTATTTAAATTTAACAATGTATTGTTAAACGCGGGGTTTAATCTTGGCTGGTTTCGCTTACACCGGCACGGTTGAGTAAATATTGCGTAAGCATTGGCACCGGTCGACCTGTTGCGCCTTTGTTTTTACCACTGCGCCAAGCAGTGCCTGCGATATCTAAATGGGCCCAGTTATACTTTTTAGTAAACTTAGATAAGAAGCATGCTGCTGTTATCGTTCCCGCAGAGCGGCCGCCTAAGTTAGTAAAATCAGCAAATGGGCTTTCTAGTTGATCTTGATAATCATCCCACAGTGGCAACTGCCACGCACGGTCGCCACTTTGCTCAGATGCTTTTAACAAGTCATGTGCCAGTGGGTTGTGGTTAGATAATAACCCCGTTGCATGAGCGCCAAGGGCAACAATACAAGCGCCAGTTAAAGTAGCGACATCAATCACGGTTTCAGGTTCAAAGCGCTCGACATAAGTGAGTGCATCACATAATACTAGGCGGCCTTCAGCGTCGGTATTTAGTACTTCAACTGTTTGCCCTGACATAGTGGTCAAAATATCACCCGGACGATAAGCATTCGAGCTTGGCATGTTTTCACAACCTGCGAGTACACCAATTACGTTAATCGGTAATTGCATTTGCACCAAAGCACGCATTGCGCCAATAACACCGGCTGCACCGCCCATGTCGTATTTCATTTCATCCATGGCTTCGCCTGGTTTGAGTGAAATACCACCTGAGTCAAAGGTTAAACCTTTACCAACTAGCACGATTGGGGCTTGATCTTTCGCGCCGCCTTGGTAGTTAATTACCGACATAATAGATTCGTTATCACTACCACGACCAACTGCTAAGTATGAATTCATACCTAACTCTGCCATTTTATCTTCGCCAATTATATCAACCGTAACGTTGTCAAAGTTAGCTGCAAGTTCTTGCGCTTGTTCACCTAAATATGCAGGATTACATATGTTTGGTGGCATGTTCGCTACGTCTTTACATAACTTACTACCTGCAGCAATCGCTAGGCCATGTTCAATGGCGCTTTCACCAATGGTAAGTTCGCGGCGAGTTGGTACGTTAAACACAATTTTACGCAGCGGGCGACGCGGGTCACTTTTTTTGCTTTTTAATTGGTTAAAGGTATACAAACAGTCTTGGGTGGTTTCGACCGCTTGGCGGACTTTCCAGTAGGTGTCGCGACTTTTAACATGTTGCTCAGTTAAAAAGCATACCGCTTCCATCGACCCAGTTTCATTTAGGGTATTGATAGTTTTTGAAATAATTTGTTTGTATTGTTTGTCGTCTAGCTCGCGCTCTTTACCACAGCCGACCAATAGTATGCGTTCACTTAACACATTGGGTACATGATGCAATAACAGCACTTGTCCCGGCTTGCCTTCAAGGTCGCCGCGACGCAATAAATTAGAGATATAACCATCACTGATTTTATCGAGTTGTTCACCAATGGGGGATAAACGACGTGGCTCATAAACGCCAACTACAATACATGCGCTACGTTGCTTTTCAGGACTACCACTTTTTACGCTAAATTCCATTGTCACTCCTAATTTTGAGTCATTTAACCCTTAAATAAGGGTAATAAAATAAAAATCCAGATACTAGCTTAATATTAGCTTATAAACGCTGACTCATTATGTGTATTTGAACTTTATACTTTTGTAGCCATCAATACCACTAATGCGACAATATATCGAGTTGCTAGGTATGATATTTAATGTTGATGACATATAATAAAACCCTAAGTTTACTCAAATTTTCTTACTCTTGAAGTAAAGCATCATGTTTAACAGGGGCGATCATTGCTAATTTTCCGTTATTTGACCACTGAAGTTTTAAAGTCTCAGGTCGCCGTATTTTTAACTTTGATGACAATTTTTTTGTCGCAAAAGTTTGTCGTTATTCTTGGCGACGCCTCTGAAGGCGGCATTCCTGCTAAGTTAGTGCTGTCAATGATTGCACTAAAGTTACCGCAATTGGCATCATTAATATTACCGCTAAGTATCTTTTTAGGGATTATTCTCGCCTATAGTCGCATTTATGCCGACAGTGAAATGACCGTTCTCAAAGCCTGTGGTGTTAGTGAATGGTACGTAGTGCGTGTAACCTTAGTTTCTAGTGTGGTATTGGCGCTATTGGCAGGAGTACTGACTTTATATATAGCCCCATGGGCGAGTGAGCAAGAATATCAATTGAAAGAACAAGCCAAAGCGGATGCCGGGTTATCAGCGCTGCGGGCTGGGCGCTTTCAACAAACAGGTAACGAAAAAGCGGTGGTGTTTATTCATAACATCGAAAAAGGCGGCAAAGAACTACACAAAGTATTTGTAGCGCAACTACCAGACAGCGAAAAAGATAATCTCGCACGGTTAGTATATGCGCAGCGGGGTGTAGTGATCGAGCAAGAAAGCGGTGAGCAGCAATTGGTGCTCAGTGACGGTAAGCGTTACGAAACCGACGGCAAAACCCCTGCGCTAAATTTAACCGAATTTGATGGCTATAGTGTACAAATCCGTGAGCAAGAAATAGAACATCAACGCCGTAAACTTGAAGCTGTGCCGACCATTGATCTGTTTGCGATGAAAACGACAGATGCGATTGCTCAGTGGCAGTGGCGTCTTGCTATACCGCTTTCTATTCCACTACTTACTTTATTAGCAGTACCGCTGAGTGTCGTTAATCCGCGCCAAGGTAAGTTTGCCAAATTAGTGCCTGCCATCAGCTTGTATTTAGGTTATTTCATCTTATTGAATGCTGCAAAGTTTGCGATTGAGGATGGTAAAATTCCGCCTTCAATTGGCCTGTGGTGGATCCATTTAAGCGCTTTATTTATTGGCGGCTTTTTGATTATCAAAGGGCGACCGCTCGGCGCATGGTTAAAAGCAGTATTAACTAAGCGGGAGTTAGGCGCATGATGAAAACGCTTGATTGGTATTTAGGCCGCAGTGTTTTACAAACCACCGGTTTTGCTTTGATGGTCTTAGTTGGGATCAGTACCCTGATTAAATTTATTGAGCAGCTTAAATCAGTCGGTCGCGGTAGCTATGATATTGGAACTGCTTTGCTATATACCTTATATAGCATGCCTGATGATCTTGTGGTGTTCTTCCCAATGGCCGCTTTAATTGGTGGCTTAACGGGGCTTGGGGCACTTGCATCAAATAGTGAACTGGTGGTGATGCAAGCCGCCGGTATGTCGCGTTTGCAAATTATTCTCTCAGTAATGAAAACCGCAATATTTATGGCGCTTTGTATGATGGCATTAGGCGAGTGGGGCGCACCAGCGACACAACTTAAAGCGAAAGAAATGCGTAATCAAGCAATACATGGTGGTGATGTATTTAACGCTCAGCAAGGTGTATGGGCCAAAGATGGCAATAACTTTATTAATATAGAAGATGTTGACCAAAACGGCGTATTACATGGCGTGAACATGTATCATTTTGATAGTTCACTACAACTTACACAAATTACTAAAGCTCGCGAAGCGGTAGGCCGTAAAGACGGTTGGTTACTTCGAGATGTAAATAAAGTGCAACTCAGTGAAGAGTTGATCAGCACACAGCAGCAAAAAGAAGAGTTTTACGAATCACAACTTACAGCTGAAAAGCTGGGTGTCGTATCGGTAAAACCAGAGTCTCTGTCATTTACAGGGTTGTGGTCATATTTAGGTTATTTGAAACAAAATGAGCAAGATACTAGCACCTACGAGCTTGCTTTATGGCGTAAGATTATGCAGCCAGTATCGATAGCGGTGATGTTATTAGTGGCGCTGTCGTTTATATTTGGCCCACTGCGTACCGTGACGATGGGCGCGCGGATTGTAATGGGTGTAGTAACCGGTATTGCATTTCACCTAACCAATGAAATATTTGGTCCTGTGGTGATGGTGTATCAAATCCCTGCGATAATCGGGGCGACTTTACCAAGCATAATATTTATAGGTTTTGCGACTTACTTGCTTAATAAGCGAAATTGATAACGGGGAGCTAGCAGCCTAGCTCCTCATTGCTAATCTAAAGAACGATAAATTCGTTTGTTTTCTTCTTTTGTTAGCGCAACAACCTCGGTTTTAGACAGGTAATCTTGCAGCGCTCGTTTGTTTTTAAAATCAACTAATACCACTAAATTACCTAAGCCAAGTAATGCGGTTACGCTGCGAATAACGGCTTGTGGCCAACTAATTAGCTTACCATCGCGAGTTTGTACTTTTAAACGCCATGCGCGCATACCAATCGTTTGGCCACTCTTAGTCCAAAAATAGACAAAAAATATAATATTTACACCAACGAATAATGCACTGCGAATACCGTACAGCAATGGAGAGTCCTGAATTAAGGCGGCCGGATCTTCTGTCTGCATAATTAGATCTAAGCCAATTAACCCCTGAATGGCTGCAAAGTAAAGTATGGCAGTAAGCATAGATAGCGAAATCACAACTAAAGAGTCGTAAATTAAAGAGGCAAAGCGACGCCAAAAGCTCGCACGCGGAAATTCAGCAGACATAAACAAACTCACAAAGTTAATATGCGCGCTAGTTTAGCAAATAGCGAGACAAATACTAGCCGCACAGTTAGTAGCTTTTATGAGTGAATGTTAATGGTTGCTCAATTGTTAAGCGGTTGATCGTGGTTTTGTAAAAAACGCTTGCTGCTCCTCTTATTGTTTGTATAATGCATGGCATAGAGACAAAGACAGCTTGATAAGTCCTAGCTCTAAAGTGGTTTTTCTTTATCTTCTCATGTTAGAAGGTTAAAGAAAAATGATGCCAGCGTGATGAAATTGGTATACATGGGGGATTCAAAATCCCCTGCCGCAAGGCGTGCCGGTTCAAGTCCGGCCGCTGGTACCACTTTTAATAACCCTGACCACATTGGTCGGGGTTTTTTTATGCCTGAAATAAAGTGGTCAGTTGTTAGTTTATAGCCATATGATGTGGCAAACGATTAATACCGTATAATCTGCATTAATCGTTTGATTTTTAGTTAATTACTTCTGTATATACAGACGCTATCGCATAGTTTTAAGAATTGAATACTTTGTGTTACTGATTGGGCTATTTTTCCATCTGAGTATTTGTCTTGGTTGCTATGAGACCTTAAAAACCAATAGCCGGCTTTTTCCTTTTTGAAAAGTTTGTAGTTGATCACATCAACTTCTTCAGAATTATCGATACAACTGCTTATTGTTTCATCTTGACTACAAGGAGTTACGAAGCTCATGCTATTGTCTTCTTCAAACTGCCAACGGCCATTAGGGCCAGAAATACCACCGCTATAAACAATGGCTGTACCGTTATCGTGAGGCTCTATAACAGTATGTTTGTTGTTATTTAACAAGTTTAAATCGTTAACATAGAAGGTTTTCATATAATCTTCTTGAGTCGCATTATAGGTAGTATCTGCTTGGGCTAGATTAGCGTAAGAGTAGCTTGATTGTTTTTTGCTGGAGTAAAAATCGTCTATAGTAGCAATGCGATTATCGTAGAGTTTTACATAGCGTACATTTCTAGTTTCAATACCTATGGTGAATTCTAAAGTATCGCCCAAGTTGCTGAACGTAATATCATAAGTAGACTCTTCACCAGTAAGTGCGTTTTTCACTGAGTAATGTCCTGAAGTTTCTGAATCAACCGTGATAGGTGCATTGATTATTTTAAAGGAACTGCCATCAGCTAATTGCACACTTGAATACAATGGAGATAAGCCGAATAACACATCACCCGCTGAAAATTCAGGAACTGGCGCCTCTGCAACACCTCTAAATACTTTATAGGTTTTGCGATCAACAAGCTCTTTTTCAAGCTCAGGCCAATTAGCCGTATCTTGAGATGTTTGAGGGATAAAATGATAGGTGACTTCAAAAACAGCAAAATCATCTAAGCTTGCAATGAGTTCGGCTTGTTTTAATTGAACAGAAAAACTGATTTGTTGATATGAGCCATCAGTATTTTGAAACGTTTTTGTATAGTCTTGCCCAAATATACTATTACCTTTCTCTTCAGGCTCAATAAATTGATATATACCGTCAGTTAGAATTACATTCTCGTGAAATCCAGCTAACTGAGTGTAACCTTCTGCTTTAATCGCTACATTGGCAAAGAAAGTATATTTGAAGCCTTCTTCATTACCTAGTTGGCTTAGTCTAAGTGTTTGCTCTTGGCGTTGATCGCTATAAGTATCAAAACTAAGCGCTTTTTTCTCGCCTTTAATCAGGGTAAGCCAAGTGAATTCGGTTTCACTTATGTACTTTTTAGCTAGGATAGAATTAGCTTTCTTAGCTAAAATCTCGAGAGGTATAAACTTTGAACGCATGCAATTTGCAATGCATTCAAACTCTTGAGTATGCAGTTCAACATCATCTGGGTTATTCCAGTTAAACATAAAGTTGTCACTGTCAATTTTTGCAAAACCTGTTTGGTCAGCTGAAAAATGAAATAGTGAGCTAGAGTCAGCTGTAGTCCACGTGCCGATTAATTCTTTATCTGCAAGTGTAATTGCTTCGCCAGGAAAGTTAACGGCATCATAGTGAACGTCAATACTTAGGTTAAACTGGTTCGACTCTTTACCATCACTAATTGATAGGTCGATTTGATGTTCAGCTATGTCAAAAAGAGTAGGCGAAGCACTGAGCGTTAGTGTATTTTCACTTAGTTCATAGCTTAGCCAATCAGGTTTGTTTATTACAGAGACAGTTACTGTGTCGTTGTCTTTATCGCTTACAGTAAGTGCATGTTCTAAACTAGATCCCGCAGCGAGTTCAAAACTGAACTCACCCGCTATAGTAGGTTTGTTATTTGCTGCTTTTTGTTGTTCTTCAGAGCTACTTCCCCCACCACAGGCAGAAAGTAGTAAGGTTAAAAGGCAGACAGCTGTTGTTTTTAGTTTCATCACTAATTTTCCTTAATATTTTATGCGATTATATCAGATGGTTAACTTGAATGGACCAAACGTAGGTAAAGTTAAGAAGGAAATGCTTTAAGTCATTAAGCGCTTTGTTGAAGATTCTTCTATTGAAGTTTTGCTACTAAAGCTAGTTATATGAATGCCTAGTTAAATGAATACAAAGGCTTAAACAAATGATAAAAAAGTTAGGCAATCCTAATTAAATCATAGCAAAGCAAGTCGACACTGTTTTTCAACGTTTTTATAAACGTGAAGCGGACCAAATTGGTCGGTTTTTTATGCCTGAAATAAAGTGCTAAGCCATAAGCTTTGGCGAGAGCTTGAAGAAGGGTAGTAATGACGCTGCTTGGTGAATTATTAAATGACATTCAACTGGATTGAATGCCATTTAATAGAAAAACTATTTTTAATCAGCTTAGTCGATTAGACTCACTTTGCATTGGTAGGTATTATCACCCACTGAAAAACTGCCTTTGCCATTCCATTGGTTATCAACGCCAAAGCTTGCCGTAAAAGGTGACTGGTAACTACCAATTGCAGGTGGTGGAAAAGACACCACTGCTTGACCTGTTAGCGCGCCAACTTTAGTTACATCATTATAGCCAGTTGCATGCATATGGCCCGATGCGCTAGCGGTGAAATGAGGTGAATGCTGCGTTCCTTCTTGGATGCTGCCATTCGCTCGACCATTTAATGAACCTGTTTTTGGATCTACAGCAAACTGAATTTCCATAGAGCCACCACCAACAACACCAGATTGAAATTGTAATTTAACGAGATATAAGCTTTCATCAGACATTTTCTTGTTCCTTTTGTAGATTGCATTCGCACTGTTATATGGATACTAAGTAACCGAGTGAAATTGTAGAATGACCACCACAAAAGACATATTACAGCGTATTACATGAAGTTGAGTTTGAGGGCGTACAGGTTTTTTTATCGTTGTTTTTTAGAATAGGGGCTGCTTTTACAAAGTATTCGCTGATTAAACTAAATGTTCTTTTTAGTATTTCTTTTCGAAGCTAGCTACACTGGCAATAGTATTGTTGCGACTGCACCTTGGTGTTTTTCTTTATTCGCTAAGCTCAAACTACCATGATGCTGCTCTATCACGTTGCGACAAAAGCTTAGACCAATCCCTTGACCTTGTTGTTTAGTGGTGTAAAACGGCACGAATATGTTATCGGGGTTGGCAAGGCCTTGGCCGTTATCATCAATGGTGATGCAGCTTACTTTTCCTTGCTTATGCACACCTAATGTTACTTTAACGGGCGGGGTGCTTGCTTCGATGGCATTTTTTATTAGATTGATCATGACTTGATGAATAAACGTGCGGTCGGCCTTAAAAGTTGCGGCGTCTGTTACGCAGCTAAATGCAACGTCAGGGTATATTGCGCACACTTGTTTTAAAAATGTGTCGGTGTCTATTGCTACTATATTAAGTGCCAGTGGTTTATTTATATCGCCATAGCGCGTGACAAATTCATTAAGATAATTACAGCGCTCACTTATAACATTAAGTGCTTGTATTTGTCGTGGCTCGGTGAGCTTCACGGCGAGATTTTCAGCCATTGCAGTAACTGGTGTGAGTGAGTTGCGAATTTCGTGACCGAGTACGCGAATAATTTGCTGCCATGCTTGCAGTTGGCTTTCGCGAAGGGCTGAGGTGATGTCGATCATAACAATAAGTTGATGACAGCTGCCTTGCTCTATAAATTCACTGTGGCGTATTTGCCATTGCTGGGCTGTAATAACATCGCTAAATTGCCAATGTGCGTCTTGCTTTGTAAGCCCTAATTGTTCAGCGCTTGCATAGCGTAAGGTTTGCCATTGAGTCTGTTTAAATTCGCTAAACGCATTATTGGCATAACTGAGCTTATTATATTGATCGAGCACCATGATCGGCACATTAAAATGCTCAATTAATTGGTACACCAAAAAAACATGCTGATCGTATCGCGACTTCTTTTTAAATAACTCTTCACTTAACTCAATCAAGCTTTGTTGTAATTGGTGAATACTCCCCGCCTGATAGCTGGGCTTAACGAGCTGGTTATAATCTTCGTTTAAAATGGCATCTAGGTGGGCGTAATTGCGGTTAAAGCTGTTGATCACTTTTTTATAGGTACGAATAAACAGCTTAAGATAAATAGCTAAAAATAGGATTGAGATAACGGCAGAAGTAACAACAGATAAAGCAAAATATTGGCCAATAAAATAGCACCCCAACGCTGCTAAAGTGCTACTAAAAAATGCAAAGCCAATTAAACTGCGTTCCAGCGATGAGTGATAAAGACAACTAAGTGTCATACTGCTTTTCATACGGTAATCCCGTATTTTTCAAGGCGACGATACATAGAAGATTTACCTAAACCTAATAATTTAGCGGCGTTAGGAATATGGCCTTGGGTCTGCTTGAGGGCTAAATCAATTAATTGGCGCTCTGCGTGCTCTAGTGTCATTAGTGGTAATGTGTTATTGATTTGACTGCTGTGCAGGTTTAAGTCATCGGCGGTCAATGTGTCGGTTGTTGCTAACAATATTGCCCGTTCAATCACATGGCTTAGCTCGCGTACATTGCCCGGCCAAGTATAGTGGTTTAATTCCTGTTTAGCGCATTCACTCAATGTAAGTATGGTGCTTGAGTATTTTTTAGCATGTAAATTTATAAAGTGCTCGCACAAAGGCACTATATCTTCAATGCGTTCGCGTAGTGGCGGTATTACAAACTCCAAAGTGTTTATCCGATAGTATAAATCTTCTCTAAACTGGCCTTGTTTTATCAGTGTGGCAATATCGCCATTGGTGGCACTGATCAAGCGTACATTGGTTTTTTTAGTGTGACTCGCGCCAACCATCTCAAACTCTTGGCTTTCGAGTACCCGTAATAATTTTGCTTGTTGTGGTAGTGGTATATTGGCTATTTCGTCTAAAAATAAACTGCCGTTATCGGCCAGTTCAAAGCGGCCAATGCGCTCATTTTTAGCATCAGTAAACGCACCTTTTTTATGACCAAACATTTCGCTTTCAAATAACGATTCAACAATAGCCCCCATATTCACTGCAATAAACGGTTGTGTATGGCGCGTTGACTGCTGATGAAGCCATTGTGCTAATTGGCTCTTACCCGTACCATTTTCACCGGTTAGTAAAATGTTAGCATCGGTTTTAGCCACCTTAGCTAACTGACTTATCAGTTGTTGCATAGCGTGTGACTGATACACAAATGCAGGCGAGGCACGATCGTTAAGCTGTTGCAGCAACTTTTGATTTTGTTTGTTTAACTTTTTAAGTGTGAGTTGCTGATCGAGCAATTTTAATAAGCGCTGGTTTTGCCATGGCTTTTCAATAAAGTCACACGCACCGTGTTGCATAGCGCGAACCGCTAGATCTACGCTCGACCACGCAGTCATTGCGATGACAGGGATATCTAACTGTTGTTTATGTAAGTGCTGTAAAAACGCCAAACCTTCGTCACCTGATGTGGTGTCGCGGGTAAAATTCATATCGAGCAAAATAAGGTCAATCGCTTGGCTATCTTTAACTACTGCTTGCGCGCTAAAAGGTGAGTCGCATTCGAGCACTTGGTAGCCGTTATCTTCTAAAATAAAGCGCGCGCTTAGGCGGATTTCGGGGCTATCTTCAATGATCAAAATAGTGGCAGGCATAAACTTCCAAATAGGTGAATAAGCACAGGTTGATTGTAGCGTATAGCGATTTCTATGCCAGTGATTTTATTTTTGTATTTCAGCTTGTTAGCTATTTAAAGGTGATTTCAGTAGGTGTTCCAGTCCGATTACGGACTGCTTGCGTCCGATTTTGGGTTAGCCTGTCTGTCGAAGTGAAAGCCTTTAACTAGGGCCAGTCTCAAATTGATACTGAGGAGTCCGGTATCGCCGCTCAATAAGAATTTTTAAATAGTACATACTTGTAATTGTTTGTATTTATTGATTTTTAATGTTGGCACGTGTTTCGCTATAGCTTAGATATACAAAGCATAATGCGGTGCAATATGGACATAGTAAAAACAAAAGTAGTCAAGCAGTTATCGCTTTGGCATAAGCTAATTTTATTACTGGCTGTTATTTTAATTGTGGCAGTGATTTATCAGCGCAGCAGTCAAGTAGGTGTGTCAGTATCGCGCAGTAATATTATTATTAGTGATGTACGCCAAGGCGCGCTTGCGATTACGGTTACAGGTTATGGTGAACTTAAATCTGCGCAGCAGCAATTGCTTACGGCAAAAACGTTGGCCACTGTGCAGGCTATTTTATTAAAACCAGGCGCAATAGTGACCAGTGACTCAGTGATTGTGCAGTTAGCCAATCCAGCGCTTGAGCAACAGCTCGAAAATGCGCAGCAAGAACTTAATAAACTCAATGCTAACTTACGCCAGTTAAGATTAAACAATACTCGCGAGTTATTAAACGAGCGCTCTCATGTGGCGCAAAGCCATGCCGCTTACGAAAATGCCAAACTAAAATTAAAAGCTGAAACCAGTTTGGTTGAACAGGGCATAGTCTCAACGCTTAATTATCAGCGTAGCGTGTTAGACGAGCAACAACTTCGCCAGCAATTAGCAATAGCTAAGCAACGTTCAGAGCAACTAAAAGCCGTGCACATAGAATCTGAAAACATTCAGCTTGAGCAAATTAAACAGCAACAAGGGTTAGTAGTTATGGCACAAACACAATTGGCCAATCTATCTGTAGTAGCGGGAATGGATGGGGTATTACAGCGTTTACCGATTGAGCTTGGGCAAAGCGTAAATGCAGGGCAAGAAATTGCGCTTATCGGCTCGGTTGATTCGTTAATTGCAATTATTCAAGTACCACAAAATCAAGTAGATGATATTCGGTTAGGGCAGCTCGCAGAAGTAGATACACGCCGCGGTGTTGTTATGGCAAAGGTGTCACGCATCAGCCCTGTGGTGAGTAATAATACAGTAGAGGTAGAGTTATCGTTGCCTAAAGAGCTCCCTGAAAATGTTCGGCCGCAATTAACCGTCGATGCCAATATTAAGGTCGCACAGCTAAAAGATGTTACTTATATCGAGCGCCCAGCAAACGTAAAACCGCACAGTGTAAGAGATCTGTATCAGGTAAACTCACAGCAGCAAAGCGCACACTTGGTTGATATCAAATTTGGTCGCGAGGCTGGGCGCTTTATCGAAATACTAAGCGGCGCACAGTTAGATCAGCAATTGATTATTTCAGATTTAACCAACCTTACTCGCAGCAATAGCGAAATTCTAATTAACTAATGAACAGGATAAAAATAATGACAGAGCAAAAAATAACGAACACCCAAGCCGATGTCGTATTAGCAATGAAAGGAATTAGTAAGGTATTTGAAACCCAAGAGTTACAAACCTATGCACTGCGTAGTATTGATTTGTGTATTTATCGCGGTGAATACTTGTCGATATCGGGGCCATCTGGCTGTGGTAAATCAACATTACTTTCATTATTGGGTTTACTTGATATGCCAACCAGCGGTGAATATTTAATTGACGGTAAAGACGTCTCTGCACTTTCGCTGAATCAGGCTGCTGAAACTCGCAATGCAAAAATAGGATTTATTTTTCAATCATTTAATTTAATTGATGAGTTAAGTGTGTTCGACAACGTGGCATTACCACTGCGTTATCACCACTGTAAACCAAACAAGCAAATAATTGCTGAAAAAGTAAAAGCGTGCCTTGAAAAAGTAGGGCTTGGGCATCGTATGAGTCATAAACCTAACCAATTATCTGGTGGACAGCAGCAACGCGTGGCGATAGCCCGAGCGCTGGTGACTGAACCGGCAATATTATTAGTTGATGAGCCAACGGGTAATTTAGACTCAAAATCGGGAGATCAAGTTATGCATGTATTAAGTGAGCTACATGCAGCCGGCACCACTATTTGCATGGTGACACATGACCCGCGTTACTGTGATATGGCTACAAGGCAACTAAAGCTATTGGATGGTGAGATGCTAGGGGCTGTGGGTATAAAAGATCAGCTAAGTGCTTAAATAACCTGTTTAGTGAGAGTAAAATGGAATATCCAAAAATAATAAAACGTCAATGGCTATTAAGGGATAACTTAACGGAGTGCCATAATGACTTATAATTTAAAAAATGCATTACTTAATATAACTAATCATAAAGTTTACAGTTTAAGTGTTGTAGCGACGTTAAGTATTGTTTTAGCTGCATTAATTACTGTATTAACACTTGCCTATATTATGCTGTTAAAACCATTGCCATACCCTGAGCAAATGCGGTTAGTAAAAGCTGAATATGCTCAAATAGACCAAACCGGGGCGCTTAATACCCGCGCTTTTAATTACCCTGCACTGATTGATTTATATAAAAATCATAAATTATTTGAGCAAGCTGCGTTGGTGTATTACGGTGAACAACGCCTTGATGATGTAGCGGGCTTACCCATAGTAAACACCTCATTTGTTACCCCTCAGTGGTTTGAAATGTTTGCAATTAAGCTACATTTAGGACGAGGTTTTACGCAAACTGAAGCTCTTGATAGTTTTAACCCCGTTGCCGTTATAAGTTATCGAACATGGCAAAATGACTTTGCCAGTAAAGAAAACATAATAGGTCAAACACTTAGTGTGGGCGCTCAGCAATTCAAAATTATAGGTGTGGCTGCAGCCAACTTTAAATCGCCTGCACTTATCAAAACAGGGCAGGTCACTGACGTATGGTTGCCGTGGGATTATAATTTAACCTCTGCAGAGGCTAAACCATTTTGGTGGAACCGTTACTCGCGCAGCCATTTTGTGGCTAAATTACCAAGCGATGTAAGCATTGAGCAGGCGAGTAAAAGGTTATCGCAGTATGTGGATGATGTATGGCAACAGCATATTACGACCGAAGCATTCTTTGCAGGTTGGCATATCGAACTTGAGCTAAACACCTTGCAAACAGTAATATTAAAAGAGACACCGCAGAATATTTATTGGCTCATTTTAGCTGTAACGGGGTTGGTTATTATTGCCTGTGTAAACATTAGTAACGTGTTTATTGTAAGAACTGCAGCGCGTAAACACACATTAGCACTGAGTGCGGCGCTGGGCGCAACACGGTTTACTTTGTTTAAACAGTTTTGGCTGGAGGTTGCCTTACTAATAGCCTTAGCAAGTATAATAGGCCTTGCGTTAGCGGCGATTTTTTTAGCAACCTTAAGCGATTTTGCCATGGCAATATTACCGCGCGCCAATGAGCTTTCTATTAATGCAGTATCATTCCTTATCACACTGGTTAGCGGCTTAATATTAACGACGCTGTTCGCTTTTTTATGTACGCGAATAGTAAATTACCAACAACTGATAAGTAGTTTAAAGTCAGCAGGAAAAGGGACGACAGTGCAGGTGGGCAAGCGCGTATGGCAAGGCTTGGTCGCTTTTCAAGTAGCTGTAGCGTGTACATTATTGTTTATTAACTTTTTAGTTTTTAGCGTTAATAAAAGTAATATTGACGAGGCTTTCACACTGCCACTTGAGCAATTAACGAGTTTAAAGGTTAATGTAGCAAGCCATGTAGCGGCTGATAGAGACAAAGCAAATCAGCTATTAGAGCAAGTAGCTAACGAGCTTGCTTTACTGCCAGAGGTTAGGCAAGTAAGTCGTTCATCATCACCTATAAACGATAATTTAATTACTTGGTCATTGGTTGAGGTAGCAAGCAATCAAAACGTATTACCTTATGGTAAATCAGTTGATGAGCAGTATTTTTCATTACTTAAACAACCCGTATTACAAGGACGTGGTTTTACAAACGAGGATACTAAAAGTAATGCGAATGTTATTATTATTAATGATGTACTAGCAGAAAAATTATCAAATGATGGTAATGCATTGGGTATGCATTTGAGTTTTGATATAACTTCAGGGCGCGAAAATGATTTAGTAATAATAGGCATAGTTAAAACAATGCTTATACCGGGGAAAACGTCGCTTGAGCCTAAAGCTTATTTGACTCGTGCTGGTTATAATTCATTTATTATCGAGTTTAAAAATGCTCAGCACTTAACAAAAAATACGCTTAACACCTTATTACAATCTATTGATTCAGGCTTATCAGTTCATCAATTAGCGCCATTAAATGCACAGCGCGATACAGCACTGTTTCGTCAATATGTAGTATCGGCGACAACGCTGATGATCATTGCTGCCACTATTGCCTTAACCAGTATTGGTTTGATAGGTATTATGCGCTACTCAGTGTTATTAAGGCGTGCTGAAATTGGTATTCATTTGTGTGTTGGCGCAAAGCCACTGGCATTGTTTTTGTTAGTATTTAAGCAAAATGGCAGCGCAATCGTAACGGGTATAATACTCAGTATTGCGTTATTGCTGGCTTTACAACAACCACTACAACTGATTGCGGATGGAGTACCGCAAATTATGCAGCTTGGTATGTTATTCATGACTTTATTGTTTGTAATTAGCCTTGGCGCACTGGCGTGTTATTTACCTTTAAGTGCCCAGCTAAAGCGCCCTGCAATTTACGGTGTACAAGGATCACAACAGTAAAGTGTGTAGTTTAGGAGGGACTGATTGAGTAAAAGGCTTAAATCAGCTCCTTCAACTAGCTCTTTTAAAAACACTTTATAAAATTTGGCACGTTGATAAGTTAATAATAATTATAAAGATGGTACGGGCTGAATGTTATTATCTGCAGTCTATACAACTAAAAATGCTACAACAGGGATTTCAGTCAATGATTGCAAAGTTAGATAATGCAAATGAGGCAGTCGCAAAGCAAATTTACACCACCTTTCAACGCTCTTATAAAATAGAAGCTGAATTAATAGGTACGCAGAATTTTCCGCCTTTATCGCGCACTGTTAATGATATACACAATTCGCAAACGCTTTTTTATGGATTTTATGACGATACTCAGCTTGCAGGGGTTATTGAACTGGTAATTATCAATGAGCGATTAGAAATTAATAGCTTAACGGTTGACCCAAAGCATTTTAGAAAAGGCATCGCCGATAAGTTAATCCGCTATGCGTTAACTAACTTTATTGAAACAGCATCAACAGCGATAGTTGAAACCGCAGTAGTTAACGAGCCCGCTATTAAGTTATATAAAAAGCATGACTTTGTTGAGTTTAAAAGATGGACGCCCGAACACGGTATTGAAAAGCTGGCCATGCTTCGAACTGGCATTGTTTGATTCAAAAGCCACAGTGTAAAAAACGTTGTAAATTCAATTTCTTTTCAATTATTAGTTTAACTAGCAAATACTTATCGAAAGGTAACCAACGGTTGTTATTTTGTTATGCCAATCACTTAAGTTTATTTTAAGTTTTACTGTTTACGCTTAACCAACCATATTTAAACATGATTTTTGAAATACAAATTTTATGTTTTAGATCACTAAATACTTAGTAACGATAGGTTACTGTATGTGGAGTATTTAATACGTATAAGGGTAGAGGCTACCTTTTCAAGCTCCCAAAACATAAGTGCTAGGTTGATGAGGACGCTACATTTTTTCGAGAGGCATTATGAATTTAAAAAACACAACAACTCATTACAATACGCTTTCCATTGCCTTGCATTGGCTTATGTTCATACTAATTATAGCTGTGTACGCAAGCATTGAACTGCGCGAATTGTTCGACAAAGGGACTACAACCCGAGATGCCTTTAAAATGTGGCATTTTATGCTTGGTTTATCGGTTTTAGCCTTAGTAAGCGTTAGGCTAGTTGCTCGCATAGTAGGTGGTTCGGCTCCTGATATAAAACCAGAGCCAGCTAAGTGGCAAAATAACCTGGCTAAACTAGTGCATATTATGTTGTATGGGTTTATGTTTACTATGCCTATTGCTGGATGGTTAATTTTGAGCATGGCGGGCAAACCAATTCCGTTTTTTGGTCTAGAGCTGCCGCCATTGGCCAGTAAAGATTTAGACTTGGCTAAAACCATCAAAGAGCTGCATGAAACCGCAGGGGAAGTTGGTTATTACTTGATTGGATTACATGCAGCCGCCGCCTTATTCCACCATTATGTTTTATCTGATAATACGGTTGCAAGAATGCGTTTGCCGAAAAAATAACAGCGAATAAAAATTTAAAAAAGGGAGATTCAGTCTCCCTTTTTTAATTTTGCTACTTTTTGTTTGACTGAACGCTATTGCCACTTTGACGAAGTTCGGCTAAGAGTGATAGCCAGACATTGAAATTGACTAAATATAATAGCTAATTAAGTGCTCAAACTGTTGTTTGCGCACATATTCAAGGATATGAGCGGCGCGCGTATATTGTTTCATTTAGCTTTGCTTAAAGATAATAGAAAACTTCGTGATAGCAATATCTTAGCTAATTTGTTAAAACTATATAAAGTAAAAATGAGCGTGGTGGTAGTAGAAAGATCCGCCCTCCGCGCACTATAAAATTGTTAGATTTACAAGGATAATTTTGTGCTACTAAAAGGTTTTGGTTTTTCTGGTTACCGAAGTATTGGTGATGAAATGGTCAGGATAGGGCCGCTTAAAAAAGTCAATTTGATCATTGGCCAGAACAACGTTGGAAAGTCTAACATTGTAAATTTCTTAAATGATCAATATGCCTATTTTGTCGGAAAAGCAAAGAATCAACAAAACTTTGGGCGAAATCAGCAAGAGAATCCTTTTAAAGATATTGATCATCACATATCAAATGCAAGAGCTCAGCATCGCGTATCATTCCCATTGTTTGAGGAGGATATTGATAGCTACATTAATCAGAAATTGCCTGATGAAAGACAACACGCGGCTCATCGGCAGCTCGCAAGAAGGGTTCTGTGTTCAGAGTGCTTTATGCATGATGGAGCGATTTGGTTTACATATAAAGCTGGAAGCCCTAATGGCACGTTCGAGCTGGAGATTAATGCTGATGATGTCTTTCAAGAGCTTAATGAAAGAGAGTGGCAGCAGTTATGGAATGGACTAACTCGACAGACAGGCGGGGGGCTAAGGCAGCATTGGTTGCCAGAGTCACTTAAAGCTCTCGCCTACTTACCCGATTCGATACCTAACGTAGAAGTAATACCTGCGATCAGGAAAATTGGTGGAGTTGGAAGTGAAGCTAATGACTATAGTGGCGAAGGGATAATCGAGAGAATTGCAAAAATTCAAAACCCGCCTCTTGCCCAGCAAAAACTAAAAGAAAAGTTTGTTGCTATTAATTCTTTTATAAAAGAAGTCCTTGAAAATGATACAGCAGAAATTGAAATACCATATGAAAGGAATATGGTACTCATCCATATGGATGGCAAAACACTCCCATTAGAGTCACTAGGCACTGGTGTTCATGAGGTGGTGATTTTGGCAGCGGCAGCAACATTGTTAGAAGAAACAATTCTTTGTGTAGAAGAACCAGAACTCCATCTGCACCCTATTTTGCAGCGAAAGTTGATCAAATACTTGTCAGAAAAAACAGAAAATCAGTATTTCTTTACAACACACTCCGCCCATTTATTAGATGCTGTTGAATCTGAAATATTCCATGTCACACAAGTTGATGGTGTTTCTAGTGTAGAGGCTATTTCGAGCACTAAGCAACGCTCAAATATCTGCAATGATCTTGGTTATAAGGCTTCAGATATATTGCAAGCAAATTGTGTTATTTGGGTAGAGGGGCCATCTGACCGAATATATCTAAACTATTGGCTTGAGGCTCATTCGCCAGATTTAGTTGAGGGTGTTCATTATTCTATTATGTTTTATGGCGGTAGATTGTTCAGCCACTTAACAGCCCTTGATCAAGATATCGAAAATGAAGCGGCTGAAGATTTAATCTCTGTAAGAAAGCTAAATAGAAACACAGTGATAATGTTTGATAGTGATAAAGATAGGCCTCGCGCGCGCATCAATGCTACAAAGCAAAGGTTGAAAGATGAGTTTAATTCAGGTCCTGGATTTGCGTGGGTAACTAAGGGGCGAGAAGTCGAAAATTACTTAGACTTCGATAAAGTTGAAGAAAGTGTTAAAGCTGTTCACCCATCTGCAAGCAACCTAGTAAATAAGGGCGAGTGGGAAAACCTTCTTAAATATAGAAAGCTACGGAGCATAGAGGAAAAGACAGCAAGCAAAGTCAAAGTTGCCCGGCACTATGTCGAAAGCAATTCTGCTGATTTAAATATTTCAGATTTAAGAGAACGTATGGACCAATTGGTGGGGTTTATAAATAGTGCAAATAGCTCCGAAATCTAACAAGTTGCTGCACGCGGAAAAATTACTCGCTGCGCTCCCAATTTTCCGGTGAGCAAGGCGTTAGTTTGTTTTCAAGCTAACATGTAAATTTTGATATTTTATCAACATAATTTAAAAGGAACTTTAATGACAACAGTTACAAATGGAATAATCGTAGATAAGCGCATAACAGCCAAGCGATACAACTCTATTGAGCATGGAAATATTAACAACGTAACATCTATAGTACTTCATCGAACTGCAGGTTCGAGTGCTACTTCATCTCTGAATGGTTATGCAGCGGGGCAAAAAACTGGAGCTCATTTTTTAATTGCTAATGATGGAACAATATACCAAACAGTTAGTTTAGAAAAACTCTGTTGGCATGTTGGCATGTTGGTATCTTATATTCTCGGTGTGCCGACGAAAAATCATGTGAGCCTAAAGAATTAAAAACCGTTAATAGTTTACTTCATCAGAAAGGGTTTTCGTTTTCCAAAAGAGTAAAAAATGTATCTAGGCATGAGTTAGGAAAAGCTTATCCTCTTCGTTATCCTTCAAATAATGACTCATTAGGAATTGAGGTCGTAGGTCGATTTAACAAAGCTACAAATATCTTTGAACGACCAACAAATGAACAATTTAAATCATTGAAGCTATTAGTAGATATATTATTAAAGGAGTTCTCTTTAAATTTAAATAAAGATGTTTACGCACATTGTAATGGTCAACAAATTCTGTAGAGATTCTAAGCGGCATTTTTTAATTCATTATATTTCTGATGTGGCGTCATATAATTAAGCGTAGAATGCCTACGTTTGTAATTGTAAAACTGAATATAATT
>NZ_JACJFH010000070.1:0-27176 GCF_014164495.1 Pseudoalteromonas sp. SG41-5
TTAAGTTACTTTAACGGGCTTTTTATTCACGATTTTTATTTGTACACTCAAACCTATCATCAACTGCCATCACTTATAAATGCTAAAACATAAAAAACTTATTATCGCGTGCTTGCTGATATTATTGCCGTTGCTAGATAGTTTATTTATACCAACGGCTTTTGGGCTGCAATGGCATAATGCAAAAAGCATGTATTTACTCAGTGCTTATATGATGCCGATTAAATTAATATTGGTGACTATCGGTGGCTTTTTGTTAGCAAGCCACGGTCATCCCCATCATGACGAGCCCCGAGTTTGGTATGCTAAATTATTTGATATCAGCTTTTTTATATTGGCAGGGATCCAATTTATTGTCCTAGCAATCATTAGTGCATTGTATCTAGTGCTTGGCACTCAAGCCGACGACTACCGGCAACAGGGGAATATTAGTGTGTATACCTCGGATGTTGGCGCGTTTGGCAAAGCAACGCATTATTTTTCTTATCAATGCACTGATAAAAATGGCTTTTATACTTTAACACCGATAGCCACCCTCGATTGGTTAGGGTCGTTCACATTTAGTGAAAAAGCGAATACCTTAATCATCAAGCATGACGATCACAGTGGTAAAGGCGAACAAATTAAACCAATAGATATCAGTGGATTTGGCTGTAATGTGTTAAGTTTTAAACGGTAAGCTTTAAGTTGCTCTGAGCTAAATTTAATATCAGCATGATAAATTTATATTATTTGCGTTTGTAGGTTTACTGTACGAGGTTAATAAGCGAATGATTGTATTTTAGATACTAAAGGAAGCTTTTTATATGGCTAAAAAAGAGTTGATCGACCAAGATGGACAAGTCGACTTTGGTATTTTTCCAGATGGAGTAGATGACATCAATTACTTGGATTTTGACCTGCGTAGTACTATGGGTAAATCCAGAAGTACGCTTTTTAAAAAGTTAAGCTTTAATCAATTTCAATTTATTAGTTTGAGTTGTGAGCAGTTAATTATTGGTTTAGCGATTGTTGATTTAAAAATTGCGAGTCACTGTTTTGTATATGTATACGACCCACAAACGACAGAATTCGATGAAGTCAGTTTTATCAGCTTACTGGCTTTAAATACGTGTATTGATAGCACACCAAACACCGGGCAAGCGACTTTTCGAAAAGGGCGTAACAGCGTAACTATTAATACAACCGCTAAGCCGCAAATACGCTCGGTAGAGGTAAATTTAAAGTCCGGGCTGAAAATTAGTGCCTGTATTGATGAATCGATAAATTATAACCCGCTTGCGGTGTGTGTTCGTGCCGGTTTTACAGGCTTTCATTTTACCCAAAAAACTGCCGCATTACCCTGTACTGGAACACTTCAGTGGCGTGGTAACAAATATGTATTTGAAGAGCTTAAAGTACTGGCAAGTGTTGATTGGAGCGCGGGTTTCATGCGTCGCGAAACCTTTTGGAACTGGGGGAGTTTAGCCTGCACATTAGCTGATGGCCGCCGCTTAGGTTTAAATTTAAGTGCGGGGGTTATTGAAACAGGTTTTACCGAAAACGCCTTGTGGCTCGATGGCACGCTTTATAAAATTGATATGGTCGATTTTCAATTTGAGCGCTATGGTAATGCTAAAGCAACGAGTAAATGGCGGCTGCGTTCAAACGACGGTATCATCAATTTATACTTCGAACCAATAGGTAAACGCCAAGATAAAACCAACTTAATTATTATCGCGACTAACTTCACTCAACACTTCGGCCGTTACTATGGTGAAATAACTCTTGCAGACGAAGTTATCACACTTAACGGCGAATGGGGATTTACCGAAGACCACTATGCGAAGTGGTAAAGAGTACTTAATACCAATCGATTTAAATATTTAACCATTCTAGCGAGCTAAATAAAGCGCTAACTGCGTTATAATTTTTTCAAGTAGAACAACTGCATGTCAAAATTTATGCCTTGTTATCACTGCATTTATCTGTGGCTATAAATGGTCAGTAACTTAACACGATTGGTATAACCTGACTATCGTTTAAAAATGAACTTAACATCTATCCCAAGATCAGCTCGTTGCCGCGCCACTAAATTCAATCGATTTGATCAACGACTATAGTGCTTAATACACTGCGTGATAAACCAAATCGAATCTTGTATTAGGTAAACACCGACAGCACCCAACGTGAGTAAAGTCGCGGCAGCTTGCAACAGCAAATGCTGCGACACATGCTTCGCCAGCAAGCCGTTGTTAAGGTAACTCCCCAGCAGTGAGCCAAGTCCCAAAAAAATCTCACTATAACCAAATTGCTCAGGCGTGAACCCCAGCGCTGCGAAATTAAATCTACCCAGTTGGTAATAAGAAAAAAGGGAAATGTTGTAAAGTGCCACCAACAATTACCACTGACATTTTTTAACTAACTCAAACCAAGAACGAGTAAACTTTTTAGGGAGGATTTTCTTTGGTGGTACGATAGGGACTTCGAGCTTTTTAGCAAAGTAACGGTGTACAAAGGTTTTCATTTGATCGCTTTCTAATTGCTCGTAAGCTATTTGCAATTGTGCTACGTCCTTTCGGCTAACATAATTTCCTTTAAGTTTTTTAAAACGCATTTCCAGCCACAGTAATAAAGCTTGTTTAGCCTCATTGGGAAAGGCATGGGTTAAAGTGGATGTGGGTCCGTATAATCTTTCAAAGTTTATTGTTTGATCTTGGATCAAAAATACCATTAACAGATTTAATCCTGCAGAAATTTGTCCCGCTCGCTTGTCAATAATTTGATAACGGCTTAAGGCACTACGAAAATAATGTTCAGCTTCTGGGATTTTATTCTCATCAAGTGCCAAATAGCCCAAGTTACTTTCTATCATGGCGACAACGTTAGGGAGGTTTAAACGCACCGTGAAATTATAGCTTTCGGCATATAGGTTACGCGCTTCGTCATTGTTATTTTGCCATAGCGACCAGTGCCATACTGTTGGTAAGCGTCAAGCGTTGACGATCATTTTCAGCGTATTTATAACCACATTGAAAACTTAGTTGGGCATCGTCTAAATACTCTGCATAGCGTAGCCAAATACCTAACGCACTCATAATAGACGTTATTCTCTTTTTGAAATAAGGGGCTTGCTGCTGACTAAATATCGCATCTACAGACTGATGAAGGCGGTCAAATTGGCTGGTCGGAACGGCTGCTCGGGCGTTAATAAGATGCCAACGAATAAATAACTCAGGTAAAACTTTATCGATATCGTCAAGATTTTCAAGAATAATAATAGATTGCGCTGGGTTGACCACAAGGTAGTCTTCAGCTTCGTTTAACTTATTTTCAAAAGTGCTTAGTTCAGTAGCAAAAGCTTGCTGAAAACCAAGTAACAGGAACCAACATATAACGAAAAGCCGTAACAACTTGATCTCAATTACTTAATGATGTAATTGATAATTATAGTTGCCGCAGTCATACAAATCAAAGCTAATAAACCAGAATAAGTTCTTAGCTATCAAGTATGTTGTATTTAAAGGTGATATTTATCATAAAAGAGAAAATAACACAGATAGAAAAAGCCCTAGATCTATATAGATTTAGGGCTTTCATTTATTTACTGTTAATGTCAATCAGCTTATCGTTTAGAACTTTTCAGCTCTCTATTATTCGTCTATCGATCTCAATAATGCATTAATCCCTACTTTTTCGCGGGTTTGCTGATCTACTTTTTTCACGATAATTGCAGCGTATAAGCTGTGAGTACCGTCTTTTGATGGCAGTGCGCCTGGAACAACCACAGCACCTGCTGGTACGCGGCCGTAGTGGATCTCGCCAGTTTCGCGGTCGTAAATGCGAGTACTTTGGCTGATGTAAACACCCATTGAAATAACAGCGCCTTCTTCAACGATCACGCCTTCTACAATTTCAGAGCGTGCACCAATAAAACAGTTATCTTCAATGATAGTAGGATTGGCTTGTAATGGCTCTAAAACGCCACCTATGCCAACACCTCCTGACAAGTGTACGTCCTTACCAATTTGTGCACACGAGCCTACAGTGGCCCATGTATCAACCATAGTGCCATCATCAACGTAAGCACCAATGTTTACATATGATGGCATCAATACTACATTTTTACCGACAAAGCTGCCTTTACGGGCAACAGCGTTTGGTACAACGCGCATGCCACCTTGCTGAAATTGCTCCGGTGTATAGTCGCTAAATTTCAGTGGTACTTTGTCATAAAACTGGTTTACGCCGTCGTTCATTGGTTGATTGTCACGAATACGAAACGACAGTAACACGGCTTTTTTTAGCCATTGATGGACAACCCACTCACCACTGATTTTTTCAGCAACGCGTGCGGCACCACTATCAAGTAGCTCAAGTACATCGATTATGGCTTGTTTTACATCACTAGGTACTGTGCTCGGGCTGATGCTATCACGGTTATCCCAGGCGTTTTCAATGGTGGTTTTTAAATCTGACATAAGATCCTCTTATTCGGTTTCTGCGTTGAGTTTTTTACGCAATGCTTGATGAATTTTTGCTTGTTCTTCGTCGGTAAGAGCTTGGTATTCGTTATTCGATACCACGAAGAAATCTTCTGCACGTTCACCTACGGTGGTGATCCGCGCGGCGTGTATATGTAATAAATGGGCTTGAAACACTTCGGCAATTTTGGTTAATAAGCCAGGAATATCTACCGCTTGAATTTCGATTAAGCTGCGGTCTTTACGCGGGTGAGGGCGCAGGATAATTTTTGGTTTAATATTAAAATCTTTAAAGCGTTGTGAGCGATTCTTTTTAAAGCGAATTTTCTTTTTCGGATCAGCAAGCGCTTGATCAAGGCCGCGTTTGATTGACTGCGCTTGAGCGCTGGCAATCGGGTCGCCACTGACTTCAAGTACTACAAAGCTAAACAGCACATAGCCGTCGCGAGTGGTGAGCACTTGAGCATGTTGAATTTGCGCTTTTTTAGAGCCGATCACACTTACTAAACGGGCAAATAAACCGCCGGAGTAGGGGCTATAAACAAAAATCTGTGTACCGCCGTGCATGGCTGTATTTGATACCGCAACACTGGGTTGGCTTAAATCAACGCAGTTTAGTAAATGTTCGGTGTGCCATGATAGTTGTTGTTCACTAAAGGCCGTAAAGTAATTTGCTTTAAAACGGCTCCAAATTAAATCAATCTGATTTTCATCATAGCCATTGTTGATTAACCGTTGTTTGGCTTGATGCTTTTTATCGCGAATTTGGTCGCGCTGATCCATAGGATTTTCAAGGCCTAACCGTAACGCCCTTTGAGTATGCAGGTAAAGCTCACGCAACAAGGTGTTTTTCCAATCATTCCACAAGTTGTCGTTAGTGGCGCGAATATCTGCGACGGTTAAGCAGTATAGGTAATCAAGTTGTCGTTCGGTTTTAACTCGAGTAGCAAAGTCTTTGATCACATCTGGGTCATTAATATCTTTGCGCTGTGCAGTTACAGACATAAGTAAATGGTTACTAACTAGCCAAGCAATCAATTTGCCATCGGAAGTTGAAAAACGATGTAATTTGGCAAAAGCAATGGCATCAACAGCACCGAGTTCTGAGTGATCGCCGCCACGGCCTTTGGCAATGTCATGGAAGATGCCTGCTAAATACAGTAGCTCGGGCTTGTCCATGCGGGTGACTATTTCACAACAAATAGGAAACTCACTGACGTTTGCTTTATCAAAATATTGATAAATGTTATTGATCAACTTATGAGTATGTTCATCCACAGTATAAGCGTGAAATAAGTCAAATTGCATCTGTCCAAAAATGTTTCGCCACTGGGGTAAATAAGCGGCAAGCATGCCGTGCTTGTGCATTAAAGTAAATGCACGGCCCATGCCGTTAGGGTGTTTAATTAGCCGTAAAAAGGCTTCACGACAGGCGGCATAATCTTGCAAATCTCCTAACAGACGACGGCGCACTTGGCGGATGGTACGGATAGTACTTGGGTAAATATGGGTAATTTCAGGGTTATCGGCAATGTGTTCGAACAATACAAATAGTTGATCACGGCGAAAGAACACGGACGGATTTTTTACCCTAATTTGATGGCCAACACGTTCGAAATTACGATCGAGTTCAACCACTGCTTGTTCGTTACTTTCCGGTAAAATGCTTTGTTCAAAATATGATAACAACATTTGATTTAGCTCACGGACCCGGCTCATGATCCTAAATAATCGCTTCATCATCCGCTCAACTGAGGCTTTACCATCGCTACCAAAGCCAAGTAAATCAGCAGCCAGTGGTTGATGATCAAATAACAACCGGTTCTCAGAGCGTCCAGCCGCTAAATGCAGCGCAAAACGGATATTCCAGAGATTTTCTAAACACTCCAACAGCTCTTGGTATTCTTCATGAGTGAGATAGCCGTGGCTAATAAGCTCTTGTAAGGTTTCGGCTCTAAAATGTTTTTTAGCAACCCAAATGATGGTTTGCAGATCTCGCAGGCCACCGGGATTTTCTTTGATATTTGGTTCGAGGTTGTATGCTGTACCGTGACATTTTTTATGACGCAGTTGTTGCTCATGTACTTTTGCTAAAAAGAATTCGTCAGAGTGCCATACAGGCGTATCAAGAATATGCTCTTTGAGTTTTTCATATTCAATGTGATTACCGAACAGTAGTCGACTTTCAAGCAAGCTAGTGGCAAAAGTTACGTCGGCACGTTTTTGCTCAATCGCTTGCTCAATGGTACGCACACTGTGGCCAATTTCTAAATTAAGATCCCATAGCATGGTCACAAATTGGCCGATTTTTTCACACACTGCATCACTAGGTTGCTCAGTAACTAGCAGTAAAAAATCGATATCTGAATAGGGGTGCAGCTCACCGCGACCGTAACCGCCAACGGCGATCAAGGCTAAATCTGGCTCATGGGCTAAATCATAAACATGAAACAGTTTAATCAGTAAGCGGTCGATAAACTCAGCCCGGGCATTAATCAAATTACCGACTGGCTGTTTTGAAAACTCGTTTTGTAACCATTTATAAAAATAAGTAGAACAATCGCGGTAATCGGTTAATTGCTCAGCATCGCTGAGCAATTTTTTAACTTTATTGGGTAATGCCACCTAGGCTCCGTATTATCTTAATAGCAGAAACAATTAGTAATGACCGTTTTTACACTAAATTAGCAAAAAATGCGAGAAATGAACACATTGTAATTATAACAAATTCTTGAGTAAAAAGTTGCAACGTTAACTAATTTAAAGAAGGCAGATTACGATAGAAGATAAATTTTAATTGCAGAATTAATTTGTTCCTATTATAGTTTATTTGGTTTTTCTAATGTTAAGGAGTTTTACAGTGAAAAATTTATTTTTATTTTTATTTTTATTTATATTTGCTAGTTTTTTTGTAGTCAAGCATGGGCTATTCTAGTTAAGGAAAGTGAACTGCAAGCATTTGGAGTCAATGAACAAAATAGTCAATATGTTTATAAAATTAATAGAAACCTTACGCATGAGGCAGCATATTTTTGTAAGGAAGACTCAGCAAGTTGTATAGATAAAATTAATGGAGAGCGTTATTTATTTAACTTGCAAAAAAATCAGATTAAAAAAATTCAAAATGCTGAGCTTATAGGCTTAAGTAAAGATGAGGAGGCATTATTTAGAGTATTCACTCTTTTATTTCGAGAGGAATATGAAAGAATTGAATCACTTCATGATCAAGAAATCTTTCAACGTTCTTTTCGCACAGAAACATCAGGGAGCTGCGGCACTCCAACACATTGGTCTGATCCATTGATCCCTGATTTTCATTATGGCCAAGCTTGCGCTATTCATGATCAATGTTACGGTACTTATACTAGTAAATCTCAATGTGACTTTAGGTTTTTGGAAAAAATGGAAAGGGCGAATTTTACTTTATTAGCTGAAATAAGAACTGACATATTAATAGATAGTCCTGTTACAGTAGCTGTTTATAAAGCTCTTTTAGATCAATTAGCCGATGGTTATTATGCAGCAGTTAAGAATAGTCAGAGTGCATTAATTGCCTATTGCCAAGGGAAACCCGCTGATTGTATTAATTTAAAAGGAGACTATAGTCAATTTATTAATAATGGCATAGATCCTTCAGTATGTGACTCTGGACAAAGTAGTTGTATCGGAGGAGGTGATGGCAACGGACCTGGTACCTTTCCATCTTGCTTAGTGCAAATGATGGTATGCACAGGTGGTGGTTGTAATTACTATACACAACCTTGTTTATAGTGTCGTTTGATAAGGAGTAATAAATGTTTTATGTCGCACTTATGATTATGTTGGTAGTGCTTGCTGGTGTTAGTTACAAACAAAGGGAAGCTAATTTTTTAAAGTTTAATATAATTATAATATTAATTTCTTTTTCTATATTTTACTTATTCGATCTTATTTATAATAACGTTTTTTACCAACCAAAATATGGTGAGGGAGCTCCCATGTCTATTGTAGCAGTTATAATATTAACCTTAATTGCTTGGTTGTGGTCTGCGTTGATAAAACTATTTTCGAGTAAGTTATGCCATAAATAATGTTGAATAAATAGTTTTGTTTATATAAAAAATACCAGCTCAACTTGAGCTGGTATTTTTTATATGCTTATTTTTAGTTATTTTATAAGTGCTTATGAACACGGTCAATCGTATCATCTGATCTAAGCGTTAAAATTTCAACACCATTTTCAGTTACTAATAAGGTGTGTTCCCACTGCGCAGACAAGCTACGGTCTTTAGTAACCACAGTCCAGTCATCTTTTAGTAGTTTACACTGGCGTTTACCCGCGTTAACCATTGGCTCAATAGTCAAACACATACCTGCTTTTAGGGCTTCGCCAGTACCAGCGCGGCCATAATGCATTATTTGTGGTTCTTCATGAAACTCTGCACCAATACCATGGCCGCAATATTCACGAACAATTGAGTAGTTAAAGCTCTCTGCATATTTTTGAATCGCTTCGCCGATATCACCTAAACGCACGCCTGGTTTAACCATTTTTATTGCTAAATAAAGGCTTTCTTGCGTTACTTCAGCAAGACGCTTGCCTTGGATGTTTGGTGTGCCAACATGAAACATTTTTGATGTGTCGCCGTGGTAGCCATCTTTGATAACCGTGATATCGATATTGACACTGTCGCCATCTTTTAATGCTTTGTCGTTAGGAATACCATGGCAAATTACATGGTTTACTGAGGTGCAAATTGATTTAGGAAAACCATGGTAATTTAGTGGGGCAGGAATTGCCTTTTGCACATCGACAATATAATTATGACAAATTGTATTTAGTTCATCAGTGGTTACACCGGGAACTACATGTGACTCTATCATTTCCAGGACATCTGCCGCTAAGCGCCCGGCTACACGCATTTTCTCTATTTCTTCAGGGGTCTTGATCACAGCACTCATGGAGGCTCCATTGTCGAGTTTTACACATTTATCGTCGCACAAATTTTGCACGCGACGTTGAATATTTGTTTTTAATATGGTATAAAGCGCGCCGTCTTTTTACAAATAAATTCTTAAATGATTTTTTGTATTTAAGGCAAACACAATTTTATTTTAACACACACACGTATCGTCACATACACTTGGGTGCATTTCAGTTTCATTTAACTGCGGTGTTGGTGCTATGGGGTATGTGGAGGCCTAACCCTAAACTAAACAGAGGAAATACAAAATGGCAAACGTTTCAATGCGCGACATGCTTCAAGCTGGTGTTCACTTCGGTCACCAAGCACGTTACTGGAATCCTAAGATGAAGCCTTTCATCTTCGGCGCACGTAACCGTGTTCATATCATCAACCTTGAGCAAACTGTTCCAATGTTCAACAACGCACTTAAGTTTTTAACTGGTGCTGCGTCAAACAAAGGTAAAGTTCTTTTCGTTGGTACTAAGCGCGCAGCAAGCGAGTCGGTTAAAGAAGCCGCTATCGCTAGTGATCAGTATTACGTAAATCACCGTTGGTTAGGTGGTATGTTGACTAACTGGAAAACAGTTCGTCAATCAATCAAGCGTCTTAAAGACCTTGAGATCCAAAGCCAAGACGGTACTTTCGAGAAGTTAACTAAGAAAGAAACGTTAATGCTTAACCGCGAAATGGAAAAGCTTGAAAAGAGCCTTGGCGGTATCAAAAACATGGGTGGTCTTCCTGACGCACTTTTCGTTATCGATGCAGACCACGAGCACATCGCTATCCGTGAAGCTAACAACCTAGGTATTCCAGTTGTTGCGATCGTTGATACTAACTCTAACCCAGACGGTGTTGATTTCATCGTACCTGGTAATGATGATGCTATCCGTGCAATCAACCTTTACACAGGCGCAGTTGCAGCAGCAATTACTGAAGGCCGTGAGAGCAATATCGTTGCTCAAGCTGAGAAAGACGACTTCGTAGAAGCTGAGTAATTAGCTGTCATCAAGTCTTCATCTAATTTTAGATGAAGACTTGCTATTCTTGTAGAGCGGGTAACCCGCTTATCTAAACCTGAATTCAGATTTGAGGATTTACTAATGGCTGTAACTACTGCCCTAGTTAAAGAATTACGCGAGCGTACCGGCGCTGGCATGATGGATTGTAAAAAAGCGTTAACTGAAACTGATGGCGACATCGAGTTAGCGATTGAAAATATGCGTAAAAGTGGCGCTGCAAAAGCTGCTAAAAAAGCAGGTAACATTGCTGCTGAAGGTACTATCATCATCAAGCAAAACGCAGGTGTTGCAGTACTAGTTGAAGTTAACTGTCAAACTGACTTCGTAGCAAAAGACGTAAGTTTCTTAGCATTTGCTAATAAAGTTGCTGATGCTGCTATTGCAGAAACGATTTCTATCGAAGACTTACAAGCTAAGTTCGAAGAAGATCGTGTTGAACTAGTTACTAAAATTGGTGAAAACATCAATGTACGTCGTCTACAGTACATCGCTGGCGAAACGCTAGTTGAGTACCGTCACGGTGAGCGTATTGGTGTTGTTGTTGCAGGTGTTGCTGATGAAGAAACACTTAAGCACATCGCAATGCACGTTGCTGCTTCAAACCCAGAGTACCTAACACCTGAAGATGTACCTGCTGACGTTGTTGAAAAAGAAAAGCAAGTACAAATCGAAATCGCGATGAACGAAGGCAAGCCTGCTGAAATCGCTGAGAAGATGGTTGTTGGTCGCATGAAAAAATTCACTGGTGAGGTTTCTCTTACTGGTCAAGCTTTCATCATGGAACCTAAAAAATCTGTTGGCGAAATTCTTAAAGAGAAAAACGCAACAGTTACTGGCTTCGTACGTGTAGAAGTTGGTGAAGGTATCGAGAAGAAAACTGAAGATTTTGCTGCTGAAGTTGCTGCACAGATTGCTGCTGCTAAAGGTCAATAAAATCGATTTCCTTTGACGAAAAAGTGAGTTAGATGAAATTATTCTGTTATTTGCTTTTGCGTCATCGCTGAAAATTCTTTAAAATAACCGCGCTCTTTATGTGAAAATCATAAGCGCGGTTATTTTTTATCCTTTTTTTATAAAGTTGGCCCAAATACTATGACAATCAATCGTAAACCTATTTTTAGACGCGTTCTTCTCAAATTAAGCGGTGAAGCACTGATGGGAGACGAAGGCTTCGGCATCGACCCAAAAGTATTAGACCGTATGGCGCAAGAAATCAAAGAGCTTGTAGAACTCGACGTAGAAGTGGGTTTAGTTATCGGTGGCGGTAACTTTTTACGTGGCGGCTCACTTGCTGAAGCAGGTATGAATCGCGTAGTTGGCGATCATATGGGGATGCTAGCAACTGTCATGAATGGCCTTGCAATGCGTGATGCGTTGCACCGTGCATTTGTAAATTGTCGTTTAATGTCAGCTATCCCACTTAACGGTGTGTGTGATGCATACAACTGGGCTGAGGCAATTAGCTTATTAAAAACGGGCCGTGTAGTTATTTTTGCAGCCGGTACTGGTAACCCATTCTTTACAACGGATTCGGCCGCGTGTTTACGTGGTATTGAAATTGAAGCCGATACCGTGATTAAAGCCACCAAGGTTGATGGTGTTTACAGTGATGATCCGGTAAAAAATCCAGAGGCGACACTTTACCGTCACTTGAGCTACAATGAAATCATTGAAAAAGAATTAAAAGTAATGGATCTTGCGGCATTCACTCTTGCGCGTGATCACAAGATGCCGTTGAGCGTATTTAATATGAATAAATCAGGCGCTTTAAAGCGTGTAATTATGGGCGAAGAAGAAGGCACTCTTATCTCTTCACAAGCCTCAGATGAAGTTATTAACTAGATTAGGATTGAACCGTGATAAACGATATTCAAAAAGATGCTGCAGAACGTATGCAGAAAAGTGTAACGGCACTTAGCAGTCAACTATCTAAAATCCGTACTGGCCGTGCTCATCCGGCAATATTAGATGGCATTATGGTGCCATACTACGGCGCACCAACGCCATTGAACCAAGTTGCCAATGTAACAATTGAAGATTCACGTACACTTGCGTTAAGTGTATTTGATAAATCGCTTGCACAAGCGGTAGAGAAAGCAATCATGGCATCTGACTTAGGTTTAAACCCAATGTCAGCAGGTTCTGTGATCCGTGTACCACTTCCTCCGCTAACTGAGGAACGTCGTAAAAACTTAATTAAAATCGTTCGTGGTGAAGTTGAAAGCGGCCGTGTTGCAATCCGTAATATTCGTCGTGATGCTAACGGTGACGTTAAAAACTTATTGAAAGATAAAGATATTTCTGAAGATGAAGCGCGTCAATCTGATGATGCAATTCAAAAGCTTACGGACAAATTCATTAAAGAGATGGACACTCAATTAGCGGCGAAAGAAGCCGAGTTGATGGAAATCTAAGCTAGTAAATTTATTAGTTTTGAAACGCCGTCTGGGGTATACTAGGCGGCGTTTTTTTATGGAATACTCGATATTTATGGTTCTTAACGCTGATAAAATTTCCCAGCAATGTTTACCCAAGCATGTCGCTATAATCATGGATGGCAATGGTCGTTGGGCACAAGCCAAGAATAGGCCACGTGTGTACGGTCATAAAAAAGGCGTGGATGCGGTTCGTCAGTCTGTGCAGTTTTGTACTAAATTAGGAATAGAGTCATTGACTCTATTCGCTTTTAGTAGTGAAAACTGGCATCGCCCCGAAGATGAAGTCAGTACCTTGATGGAGCTGTTTTTGTTTGTGCTGAGTAAGGAAGTTAAAAAGCTACACAAAAATAATGTTAAGTTAACCATTATTGGTGACTTATCTCGTTTTTCAGATACTTTGCGCAGCAAGGTTGATGCAGCACATGAATTAACGGCTAATAATACAGGTTTGCAACTGAATGTAGCGGCAAATTATGGTGGTCGATGGGATATAACAAATGCTGCAAAGCAATTAGGTAAGCTGATTGCTGCAGGGACGTTAAACCCTGATGATATTACAGAGCACGATTTAGCCGCCCATATGAGTATGCAAGATCAGGCTGAACCTGACTTGTTGATCCGTACTGGTGGCGATTTACGCATAAGCAACTTTTTATTATGGCAAGCTGCTTATGCTGAACTTTACTTTACCGATACGCTTTGGCCTGACTTCAATGAAGCAGCTTTTGCTGATGCTATCGCTTGTTACGTTGCCAGAGAGCGACGGTTTGGTTGTACTGGCGAACAAATAAAACAATTACTCGCTGAAACCTAATTAAAAAGGGTAACACTTTGCTAAAACAACGAATTTTAACCTCTTTAGTGCTAGCGCCTTTGGCACTGGTGTTGGTTTTTTATACACCTCTTACATTGTTTAGTTACATCGCTGGCGCGATTGTTTTATTAGGCGCGTGGGAATGGTCGGCATTTATGGGGTTATGCGATAAAGTTAAACGTTTTTCGTTTGTGACGTTTATTGGCTTGTTACTGGTACTGCTTAATTGGCATTGGCCAATTGATGGACTGTGGGTCGACGGCCAGCTCGTAGGAGACGCAAATTATATATTCACACTGTCATTTTCGTGGTGGATTGTAGCCACCTACCTAGTGTGGCGCTACCCAGCAATGGCGAAAGCATGGAACGAAGGAGTGGTTATGCGCGCTATTGCCGGTATTCTCACCTTAGTACCGCTGTGGCTTGCGCTTAATACACTGCGCAGTGCTAACTATGAGCAATCAACGCACTTTGGTTCGATGCTTATTTTAGTGGTACTGGGGATCGTATGGAGTGCTGACATTGGTGCATACTTTACGGGTAAAAACTTTGGCAAGCATAAGTTAATGCCAAAAGTGAGCCCTAATAAAACCATTGAAGGTTTAGCTGGTGGCTTAGTTGCTGCGGTAATTTTTGTTTTAGCGTTTTGTCATTTTACCAATGTAGATATGTCTGTTTGGCCAATTTACGCGATTATGACTGTATTCATCGCGTTATTCTCAGCTATTGGCGACTTACTCGAAAGTATGTTTAAACGCGAAGCTGGTCTTAAAGATAGTGGCTCATGTTTGCCTGGCCATGGGGGGATTTTAGATCGCCTTGACAGCCTAACTGCTGCAGCCCCCATTTTTGTGTTGTGCTATGCATGGACACTTAGTTTATGAGTTGTAGACAACAACTCGTCATTCTCGGCGCGACAGGTTCCATTGGTTTAAGTACCTTAGATGTTGTTGCGCGTAATCAAGAACAGTTTGCTGTATTTGCACTTGCGGCAGGTAATAATAGTGAATTGATGGCGCAATTGTGTATTGTTCATCAACCACGCTTTGCAGTGATGGCAGATGACAGCGCTGCAGCTAAGTTAAGCCAACACTTATCGGGCAGTGGCTGCAAAACAGTGATCCGCAGTGGCATTGCCGCCATGAGTGAACTGGCCGCTCACCCAGACGTTGACGCGGTAATGTCGGCGATTGTTGGTGCAGCGGGGCTCATACCTACACTCAGTGCGGTAGAAGCAGGTAAAAAAGTATTACTGGCGAATAAAGAATCTTTAGTCATGTCAGGTCAGTTGTTTATTGATAAAGTAAAACAACATAAAGCCACTTTACTACCGATTGACAGTGAACATAATGCCATATTCCAGTGCCTGCCAAGTGCACTGCAAGGCTCTAAAACTAATGCACAGTTACATGAACATGGGGTAAGTAAAATTTTACTTACCGGTTCTGGTGGGCCTTTTTTAACGTGTGATATTGCCTCTTTAAAAGACGTTACTGTGGCACAAGCTGTGGCGCATCCAAATTGGTCGATGGGACAAAAGATATCTGTTGATTCAGCCACTATGATGAATAAAGGCCTTGAGTTTATTGAGGCTAAATGGCTATTTAACTGCCAGGCAAACGATATTGAAGTGGTCATTCACCCGCAAAGTATTATTCATTCAATGGTGCAATACCAAGATGGCTCGGTGCTAGCGCAAATGGGGAATCCAGATATGCGTACACCGATTGCTCATGCTTTAGCATACCCACAGCGTATTGATGCTGGAGTAACACCATTGGATTTTTCACAGCTTGCTGATTTTACTTTTACGAAACCAGATTTTGCCCGCTATCCCAATTTACAATTAGCTATTGCTGCGTGTAATGCTGGACAAGGTGCTACAACGACAGTTAATGCTGCCAATGAAATTGCTGTGCAGGCATTTTTACAAGGGCAGATAGGCTTTACTGATATATACCGCATTAATGCACAAACATTAGACACAACGGTTGATGTAAACGTACACACGCTCGATGAAATTCTTGAATGTGACCGTTTAGCTCGACTTCAAGCGACGCAACTCATTGCAAAGGTAGTACGCTAATATGTTCGATTTTCTGTGGAATTTAGGTTCTTTTATTCTAGCGCTGGGAATTTTAGTAACAGTGCATGAATATGGCCATTTTTGGGTTGCCCGCAAAGCGGGTGTGAAGGTGTTAAGGTTTTCTATTGGCTTTGGTAAACCGCTAATAAAATGGCACGATAAACACGACACTGAATATGTCATTGCAGCAATTCCTTTAGGCGGCTACGTGAAAATGCTTGATGAACGTGTTGATGAGGTGTCAGCTGAACAACGTCACTTATCATTTAATGCCAAGTCAGTACAAGCGCGTATCGCGATTGTAGCAGCAGGGCCGCTGGCTAACTTTATATTTGCTATCTTTGCTTTAGCTGCGATGTACATGGTTGGGGTTCAATCGGTGAAGCCGGTGGTAGGCTCAGTAAATGAGGGTAGCCGCGCTGAGCAGGCCGGTATTATGCCTAGTCAACAAATTGTAAAAATTGGCGATGATAATATTGCGACTTGGCAAGATGCTACGTTTGCATTAATGGCCAGCCTAGGTGATAAAAGTGTTGCTGTTACCGTGCGTGACGAGCAATTTCAAGAACAGGTTAAAATGCTTGATATTGATGGTTGGAAACTTGATCAACAAGATGTGCCACCATTAGCTTCATTAGGTATTGTGCCGTTTCGTCCGCAGGCTACTTTAACCGTTGCTACAATTTCGCCAAACTCTGCTGCAGCAGACGCTAATTTACAAGCAGGCGATGAAATTATCGCCGTAAATGGTGAAACAATAACCAGTTGGACGCAGTTAGTTAATGTTATTCAGCAATCCGCTAACAAATCATTACAATTTAGTGTAAAAAGACAAGATAGTATAGAACTGCTAAATGTTACCCCGAAAGGACAACGTAATAGTGATGGCTTGCTACAAGGCTTTTTAGGTGTAGCACCGGTGGTTGAAAAATGGCCAGATGGTTACATTGAAACTAGACATTATGGCCCACTCGATAGTATGGTGCTGGGCGTAACTGAAACATGGCGCTTGATCAGCCTAAGTTTTGATATGATTGGTAACTTAATTACTGGTCAAGTATCAGTGAAGAATTTAAGTGGTCCAGTTGGTATTGCTGTAGGGGCGGGAACTAGCGTAAGCTATGGCTTAGTGGCGTTTTTAGGCTTCTTAGCATTGATAAGTGTAAACTTGGGCGTATTTAATTTATTGCCCTTACCAGTGCTTGATGGTGGGCACTTAATGTATTACATAATTGAACTTTTTCGTAAAAAGCCGGTCTCTGAAAAGACACAAGAATTTGGTTTTAAAGTGGGTGCCTTGCTACTCATTTTTCTTACATGTTTCGCTTTGTTCAATGATGTATCGCGATTGTAAGCAATTGCGACAGTCTCGAATTAAAACACGATTGTAAAACACCGCTAAAGTATAATTTTAAGGTGTTGAGCGGTAATACCGTTGTAAAGGATAAAGATAATAAAATGGCTATAAAAAAACATTTGGCAGTAACAAGTTTATTAGGTGCTAGCTTTGCAGCCCTAGGCCAAAACTCCTTTATTGTTGACGATTTAAAAGTTGAAGGTTTGCAGCGCGTAGCGTTGGGAGCAGCATTAACACATATTCCTATTAACGTGGGTGATAGTGTTGATGACTATACAATTTCAAAAACGATTAAGTCTTTGTATAACTCAGGTCACTTCGACAATATCAAGGCACTACATGATGGCAATAATGTTATTTTTAGAGTAACAGAGCGCCCAACAATTAGTGTTATTGAGTTTGAAGGTAATAAAGACATTAAAGACGAGCAGCTTAATCAGTCGCTTGATCAGCAAGATATTCGCCAAGGTGAACCACTGGATAAAACTGTGGTTGATAACATCGAGAAAGGCTTAATAGAGTTTTTCCACAGTATTGGTAAATACAACGCTAAAATTGATGTCAGTATCACTAAGTTACCGCGTAACCGCGTTAAGCTAAAACTTAAGTTTGATGAAGGTGATGCCGCATCTATCCGTCAGATCAACTTAGTTGGTAACGAATTGTTTAGTGATGAAGACTTGTTAGCACTTGCTGAGTCACAACAAGATTTACCTTGGTGGCAGTTTATGGGCAGCGATCGCTACCAGAAACAAACCATTGAAGGCGATCTCGAGAAAATTCGTAGTTATTATTTAGACCGTGGTTACTTACGTTTTAATATTGACTCAACACAAGTATCAGTAAGTCCTGAACGTGAATCTGTGTATGTAACAGCTAACATCACCGAAGGCGTTAAATACAAAGTGAAAGGCTTTGACTTCATTGGTGATCTACTTGGCCGTGAAGAACTGATCAAAAGTGTTATTCCACTGCGTGCCGGTGAACTTTATAATGGCTCAGTGGTTACCTCATCTGAAGAATTTATCAAAAGTTATTTAGCGCGTTTCGGTTATGCGAATGCGGAAGTTCGCACCATTCCTGAAATTGATGACGAAACCAAAGAAGTTCAGTTAACACTCTCAGTTAATCCTGGTCAGCGTGTTTATGTGCGTCGTATTATTGTTGGTGGTAACCAAAATACCGCAGATGAAGTATTACGTCGTGAAATGACCCAGCTGGAAGGCGCATGGTTATCGAATCAGAACCTTGAGCGTTCAAAGCTACAAATTCAACGTCTTCCTTACATGGAAAGTGTTGATTTTAATGTTGTGCCAGTCCCTGGTATAGATGACCAAGTTGATGTCGATTTTACCGTTAAAGAGCAATCAGCTGGTAGCTTTAACGCAGGTCTTGCTTATGGTTCTTACTTAGGTCTGCAATTTAATATCGGTGTGACTGAATCTAACTTCTTAGGTACGGGTAACCAGATTGGCTTTAACATCAATACTTCGCGTGGTTCAGAACGTGTTAGTTTATCGTATACCGACCCTTACTTCACCCCAGATGGTGTGTCGCAAGGCAGTAGTATTTTCTACAGTAATTACGATGCAAGTAAGTTTAGCCTCATCGATTACAAATCAAAAAGCTACGGCATTGGTACAAATATAGGCTTCCCAATTGATGCGGTAAACCGTATCAACTTTGGTGTACGTTGGATCCAAGAAGAGTTATCTGAGATTGCTGAATATGAGCAAACGCTTGTTATGCGTGAGACCTTCCTAGACGTGAATAACCCGGATAAAGGATTTGATTTTACTAAGTACGAACTCAGCGTTGGTTGGTCTCGTGTGACAGTAAACCGTGGTTTATTCCCAACGGCAGGTTCGCGTCAAACATTAAACTTAACCGGTACTACGCCAAACTCTGATTTAACTTACTTTAAGGTAAATTACGACTCGCGTTTTTATTGGCCACTTACTAATAACCACCGTTGGGTATTCTCAACGCGTGCTGCATTTGGCTATGGTAACGGTTATGGCACAACCAATGGTTACGATCAAACATTACCATTCCAAGAATATTTCCGTATAACCGAAATGGAATTACGTGGTTTTGACCGTAATACTATTTTGCCGCGTGCAATATCGCGTACACCACAAGTAATTCCAGGCAATTCATTGGCAGATGGTAGTCTAACTGGCAATATAGGCGGCTCGCCAGAGTTTGATGTGTTAACACCGGGAGGACGTATTGGTGGTAATGCCAAAGCGGTTGCAGGCATGGAGTTAATTGTGCCAACCCCATTTTTGGATGAAGATAATACCAGTTCTGTACGTACTAGTTTCTTTGTTGATGCTGCAAACGTATGGGATACTGAATTTAACGTTGACCGTTATAAAAATTTAGGGCCGAATGAACGCGCTAAGCTTGAGGATTATTCAGATCCGCTGCGCTTTAGGGTATCAACCGGTTTATCATTACAGTGGATCTCACCTATGGGTCCAATGTTGATTAGTTTTGCGTATCCATTGCAACAAGAAGAAGATGACGATACGAAGACCATCAGCTTTAACATTAGTAATACATTCTAAAGGAGTTTTTTGTGAAAAAATCATTTAAATCATCGGCAATTGCCATTTTAGCAACACTTATGATGGGTACTTCTGCAAGTGCTTTTGCACATAAAGTTGGTATTGTAGATATGCAAGAAATCTATAAGCAAATCCCACAAATGGCAAAAGTTGAGCAAACACTGCAAGCTGAATTTGCTGAGCGTCGTCAAGAACTTGAAAAGCTACAGGGCGATATCCGCTTTGAAGCAGAAAAATTCAAGCGTGAAAGCACTACAATGAGCCAAGCGCAAAAAGATGCGTTGCGTGAAAAAGTGGAAGGCATGCAAAAAAATCTTGCTGAAAAAGGTCGTCCTTTAGAGCAAGAAATTAAAACTCGTCAAAACCAAGAACTAGCTAAAGTTCAAGGTATTATTATCAAAGCAATCGAAGATATTGCTAAAGATGGTAAGTACGATGAAGTTAAAGTTAAAGATACTACTATCTACTTTAACCCTAAAACGGTCGTTGATTTATCAAGTAAAGTTGTTGATAAAGTAAGTAAGCAATAGAACTGATATATGCATAATTATACGCTTTCGCAGATTGCGGAACTTCTAGGCGCCACGCTTGACGGTGATGGCGCTTGGGAAATCTCAAAAATTGCTACACTTGCAAATGCCCAGTCTGGGCATATTGCATTTTTAGCGAATAAGAAATATCGCTCACAACTTAGTGATACTAAGGCGGGGGCAGTGATCCTATCTGCCGCAGACGCAGAGTATTATCAAGGTAATAAGCTCATAGTGGTTAACCCCTATGTTTGCTACGCGAAATTAGCCCAGTTACTCGATACAACGCCACGCTCAGCGTCACCAGGTATTCACCCAAGTGCGGTGGTTCATCCTGATGCTACAGTTGCAAGCACAGCCGCTATTGCAGCTAATGCGGTGATTGAAGCCGGAGCGGTAATTGGTGATAACGCGCAAATAGGCGCTAATTGCTTTATTGGTGAAAACACAAAAATTGGCAATGGCACAAAACTGTGGGCAAATGTCAGTGTTTATCACGATGTAGAAATTGGTAGTGATTGCTTATTTCAATCAAGTAGCGTAATCGGCAGTGATGGCTTTGGTTATGCAAATGATAAAGGCCAATGGATAAAAATTCCTCAGCTTGGTCGCGTTATTATAGGTGACAAGGTTGAAATTGGCGCTGGTGCTACGGTTGACCGTGGTGCAATTGATGACACGATTATTCACAGCAATGTGATTATTGATAACCAATGTCAAATTGCCCATAATGTTGAAATTGGTTCAGGCACAGCAATTGCTGGCTGTACCGTGATAGCAGGTAGTACAACTATTGGTAAAAATTGCCAGATTGCCGGGCTTGTCGGCATAAATGGTCACATAGATATCTGTGATGGTGTTATACTTACGGGTATGAGCATGGTGACTAAAGCGATTACGAAACCTGGTATTTATTCCTCAGGACTTCCACACTCTTCAAATAAAGAGTGGCGCCGAAACATTGCCCATTTCCGTAATTTGCCAGAGATGAAAGTTCGCCTTAAAGCGCTAGAGACTCTGACTAAGTCATTAAACGTTGATAATTAATAAGGATGCTATTTTGGCAAACGAATTAAATAGCCTTGATATACAAGAAATTTTAAGCTTACTTCCGCATCGTTACCCGATGCTACTAGTTGACCGTGTACTTGATTACACCCCAGGTGAATCATTACATGCAATTAAGAACGTAACTTTTAATGAACCGATTTTTACCGGCCATTTCCCTAACCAGCCAATTTTTCCTGGTGTATTAATTTTAGAAGCCATGGCACAGGCAACCGGTTTATTGGGGTTTAAAACTGTCGAGAATCGCAGTGAAAATGAACTATATTTATTTGCAGCGATAGATAATGCGCGCTTTAAACAACCTGTAACGCCTGGTGACACCATGCATTTACACGTTCAATTTTTAAAAGAGCGTCGTAATATTTGGAAGTTTGCAGCAGAAGCAAAAGTTGATGGCAAAATAGTATGTAGTGCCGAAATCATGTGTGCGAGAAGAGAGCTTTAATTGTGATCCATCCTACAGCGATAATCGAACCAGGTGCAAAGTTAGGTAATAATGTATCGGTTGGCCCGTATAGCTACATTGGCAACGATGTGGTTATTGGTGACAATTGCATTATCGAATCTCATGTTGTGGTCAAAGGTCCGTCAACAATAGGTTCAGGCAATCATATATTTCAATTTGCGTCTGTAGGTGAAGCCTGCCAAGACAAAAAATATAATAATGAGCCAACCACACTTATCATTGGCGATAACAATGTTATTCGTGAATGCGCTACCATCCACCGAGGTACAATTCAAGACCAAGGTGTGACTAAGATTGGCAGCAATAACTTATTTATGGCTTACACTCACGTAGCCCATGATGCGGTGATTGGCGATAACGTTATTTTTGCTAATAATGCATCTGTTGCAGGCCATGTACATATTGGTGACTGGGTTATCTTAGCGGGCAATTCAGGTATTCATCAGTTTTGTAAAGTGGGGGCACATGCCTTTGTTGGTATGTACTCTGGCGTGAACAAAGATGTGCCGCCGTTTGTAACAACTATAGGTACGCCAGCAGGTCCTGTTGCAATTAATACTGAAGGCATGAAGCGCCGTGGCTTTGAAAGCGATGAAGTAATGGCAACACGTCGTGCTTATAAAACACTATACCGCAAGAGTTTAGGTGTTGAAGAGGCAATTGCAGCGCTTGCTGATGATGCCGCTAAGTACCCAGCAGTACAGTTAATGGTTGATTTTGTGAAAAATTCTGAACGCGGTATTATTCGTTAATTCGTTAATTCGTTTATGCAGTGTATAAAAGCCACCAGTTATTAAGTTAACTTGGTGGCTTTTTTGTATTCACTGTTTTGTATTTACTTTAATTCAGTTGCAGCTCAGTTGATACCTGCTACCTTCATGCATTCTAAGGGAGCGTTGAATTTTGATTAAAGCACTTTTAATTAGCTTATCACTGGCTATTTTAGCTGGCTGTAGTAGCTCGCAGACAAACTATTCTGCAACAAGCACAGGTATTCGTGAGCAGGGAAATGCTAGCTTTTATGCCGATAAATACCATGGTCGGCTGACCGCTAGTGGTGAAAAGTTTGACCAACAAGCCATGACTGCGGCGCACAAACAGCTCCCTTTTAACAGCAAAGTTAAAGTCACAAACACAGCAAATAACCGTTCAGTGGTCGTTAGAGTGAATGATCGCGGTCCTTTTATTCGCGGCCGTATCATCGATTTAACAAAGCATGCGTTTGAGCAACTCGCAGAGCCAAGCTCGGGCGTTATTAACGTAACCGTTGAAGTAATTGATTAAAAGCGTGTGATCAAGTTCACGTACTCAGGTTGCTCTGCTAATAGTTGCTGATGCGTTGCAATCGCTTTTATTTGCCCTTGCTCTAACCAAATTACGTTATCCATATTGGCAAGTAAGGCAGGGTCGTGAGTTATGCTGATCACAGTACAGTGCCCCATGCTGGTTAATATCGCATCCATAACTTGATGCTTCGATTGATTGTCGAGGCCTTCGGTTGGCTCATCAAGCACTAAAATAGCCGGTGCTCTGAGTAAGGCTTGCGCTAACGCTAAACGCCGCGATTGCCCACGCGACAAACTTCTGCCACCTGTGCCTAAGCGGGTGTCTAATCCTAGTTTTAACTCGCTAAGCCAATCACCTAACTGTGCTTGTTGACAGGCTGTGCGCATTTGTTGTTTAGTTGCTGAGGGCGCCGCATAGCGTAAGTTTTCAGCAATGGTGCCATCAAAAATATGATGTTGTTGTGCGACTATGTTAATCAGTTCGCAGCGATTTTGTTGACTGATCGTGTTAATTGCTATGGTTTTGTCTGCTGAAGTTAGATTTATCTCACCATTTTGCTGTGGCCATAAACCACTGAGTAAATTAACCAGCGTACTTTTCCCACTGCCGCTTTGCCCCACAATCGCGACTTTTTGCAGTGGCTCAATCGCAAAACTTAAGTTGTTAAGCGCAAAAGTATCACTGTGGTAACAATAACTAAGATCTTTAAATTCAAGCCCTAAAGGTTGCACTGATAACGACTCCTGAACGCTTGTAGTTTCAGGGCGCAGTTTATCTTCTAAATCAAAAATACGCTTTGCAGCGCTTAGCGCTACGGGCAATTGAATAAACGCATTTGATAGCGTTAGCACCGTTTCAAAACTAGCAAGCACAAATAAACTAAGCATTGCCAGTTCAACATTGGCCATAGCTCCGCTGTAAACTAGCGGTGCAATTATCACAATGGCACCGAGCATACTCAGTTGTACTATTAATAGTGATATGCCATTACTATGTGCTTCGGCGCTATGGCGAACAAATAGTTGCCGATTATAGCGTTCACTGGCTGCCCGACATTGCTCAATTTGTTGCTCGGTGGCTTGATAGATAGCCAACTCTCGTAAGCCACTTAGGGTATCTGATAATTCAGCACGTAAAGTCGCCGAATAGTGAGTTTCGAGGTCGGCAGTTTGCTGAAGTTGTTTACTCAGTATGATCGGCAGGGCAACGCCTACTATTAAGAGTGCAGTAAAGCATAGTAACGCTACATTACTGTTGTAGGCTGCCATAATTGCAACCACAATTGGCACGCTGATTAGCGCAACAATCATCGGTAATAATACGTTTAAGTAAAATTTATCGAGCGCTTCAACGTCATTTTGCATGCGGTTAAATAGATCGGCGCTGCGGCTCATGGCTAAATCAACATTGCTTAGCTGGCTTAGCGTGTTAAAAACACTGACACGAATTTCACTTAATAATAAAAAGGTGGCGTTGTGGGTTACCAATCGCTCGCCGTAACGAGAGGCGGTTCTTACGATTGCCAAAAATCTAATTGTGCCGGCTGGTGTGAAGTAATTCATTTGCGTGCCAGCCAAGCCAGCTGCAGCCATGGCGGCTAAAAACCAACCAGAAATAGCCAATAAGCCAACGTTTGCCAGTACTGTTAAGGTTGCTAAAAATGCCCCTAACAGCATTGCACCTAGGTGCGGTCTACACAGTTTTAATAAACGTAAAAAATTAGTCATGCTGTTTACTCCTTGCATGCACTAAATCAAACAGCGCGCCTTGGTTATCGATGAGGGTTTTAAAGCTACCTTGCTCAATAACAGCACCATCTTTCATTACAATAACTTGTTTAGCTTGTGCAATGGTATTTAAGCGATGGGCTATCACCACAACGAGATGTTGCTGTGCATAATGATTGATAGCCGCTTGCACCTGTTGCTCAGTTTGGCTATCGAGGTGTGCGGTTGGCTCATCAAGGATCAAAATTGGCGCTTGTTTTAAAAATGCCCGAGCTAAAGCGATCCGCTGCTTTTGCCCGCCTGAGAGTCCTTCGCCTTGTTCACCAATTTGAGTGTCAAAGCCCTCTGGTAATTGATTGATAAACTCAAGTGCACCAGCTTGCTCTGCTGCAGTTTCTAGCTGCGTGAGTGTGGCATCCGGTTTGGCCAATAGTAAGTTAGCTTTGATACTGTTAAACAATAAAGTAGGTTGTTGTGGGATCCAGGCAATATGTTGCTGCCATTGCTTAATGTGTGATGCGGCTAATTGTTGTTGATTTACCGTAACAGCACCGATCACCTGAGGATGAAACCCTAATAAACAATCGAGTAAGGTGCTTTTACCAGCACCACTTTGACCAACGATGGCATACAGGCCTGTGCCTGCAAATGTTAGGTTTATATTGTTAACGCCTTCATTACTTTGTGGGTAATGAAAATTTAAATTATCAATATTGAGTTGTTCGATACTTGGTAAGTTTAAGCTATTTTGAGTATTTGGTTGTATGTTCTCAAGATCCTTAGCAGGGAGTGGCTCATTCAATATTTTTAGCATATCAGCGGCGGCACTAATCCCTTCTAATCGGGCATGGTAATGGCTGCCGAGTTGGCGCAGCGGTAAATAAAACTCCGGGGAAAGTAACAGTACAACAAAGCCGGTCGAAAAATCTAAGGTACCAAAAAACAACCGAAAACCGATTATCACCGCTACTAACGCGACACTAATGGTCGCTAAAAACTCGAGTGCGAAAGATGATAAAAATGCGATTTTTAATACGTTTAAAGTCGCATGGCGAAAGTCATCGGAAATTTTGGCAATTTGCTTTAGTTCGCGCGTAGTCGCATTAAATAACTTTAGTTGGGTTAAGCCTTGTAAGCGGTCAAAAAAGTAATTACCTAACACAGCTAGTTGTTGCCAACGTTGTTGATTCAGTTGTTCTGCTTTGTGGCCAACCAAAATCATAAAAAACGGAATTAGAGGGGCGGTGAATAAAAAAATCAACCCAGCTTTCCAATCGGTAGGAAAAATCACCATCAGGATAGCCAAAGGAATAAGCGCACTGTAAGCCACGCTCGGTAAATAATTAGCATAATAATCGTGCAGTGCTTCAACACCATTGTGTAGGGTGTTTAAAGTCGCGCCATGACCTTGTTGTTCAATATAACTTGGCCCAAGTAAGGTGAGTTTCTCGAGTAAAGTATGGCGCATAGCAGTTTTAATTTTAAGTGCGGCTTGGGCACTTATGCGCTGCGAAAATCCAAGTAATATTCCGCGCCCTAAAATCAATGCTGCTAATGGCCAAAGTAAAGGGGTAATAGTGGCTAAATTGGCGTGTTCAAACATCACTAAATGAATTGATCGTGCCACTAAATAAGCACTGGCAATCATCAATAATGCGTTAAATGTTCCTAGCGCAATACTGATTTTTAAAAGACTGCCAGCGTGATTGGAATGCGTTTTTAAAAACGCGCGCAGCGTAGTTTGTTGCGCGCGATTTGGTCGGGGGTTAGTCGTCATTTTGGCGATTAAGCCTATCGTGTAATTCTTGTTCGTCGTCAGCGATACTGTCTTTGTTCTGGCCAAATTCGTACCACATAACGTTGATCACACCTAACGTACAGGCTAATAAAACACCGAGTATCCAAGCAAAATACCACATAGATCAAATCTCCTTAGTAACTGCCATGGCTGTTATTTTCAATTTCTTCTACGGTTACTTTGCGCCACATTTTCACATAACACCATGTGGTGTAAAGTAAAATAAGTGGCACAAAAATACTTACTGCAATAAACATTACATTCAATGTTCTATGGCTAGAAACCGCATCCCATATTGTTAAACTAATATCAGGGTGATTACTTGATGGCATAATAAATGGGAATAAGGACATTCCAGCCGTCATGATCACACCGCCAAGCATTAAGCTTGTTGCTATTAATGCCAGCCCCGGCCTATTAATTTTTGAACATATCCACGCTAATGCAGCCATTAAAAAAGCGACCGCAGGGAACAGCATAGTTAAAGGCATTTGTTGATAATTGTTTAACCAAGCACCTGCAGAGGTGGTTACTGTTTTATCTAGTGGGTTTGCAAAGCCTTGCGCATCACCCATCGAGATTATTTGGTAACCATCAAGATTAG